>DASYSN010000237.1:0-3271 GCA_036003305.1 Thermoanaerobaculia bacterium | reverse complement strand
CTCGCGCCGTACGTCGGCCAGCGGGTGCTCGAGATCGGCGCCGGCTCAGGGACGATGACGCGCTTTCTGTACGGCCGCGAGCTGATCGTCGCGACCGATCGCGAGACGCCGTACCTCGACCGCCTGCGCAACCGATTCCGGCGGAAGCCGGGCGTGGTCGTCGAAAGGCTCGACCCCGACAGCGACGAGTCAGTCGACCTGGCGCGCTACGGCTTCGACACCGTCACCTGCATCAACGTCCTCGAGCACACGGTGGACGACGTGGCGTCGCTGCGGCGCGCGAATCAGCTTCTGCAGCCGGGCGGCCGGATCATCGTCTTCGTTCCGGCCGGCAAGGACCTCTTTGGAACGCTCGACCAGGGAGTTGGCCACCAGCGGCGCTACGAGCGCGACGAATTGATCGAGAAGCTGCGCGCAGCCGGGTTCGCGATCGAGGACGTGTCGTATCAGAACCGCGTCGCCAGAGTGGCGTGGTGGCTCAACTCCCGCATTTTCCATCGCACAGCGATGCCGGCTGCGCAATCGAAACTGTTCGACTACTTCGTTCCGCTCTGGAAGTCGCTCGAAGGAGCGCATCCGTCGACCGGGTTGAGTCTGATCGCGATAGCGCGCAAGCCGGGTGAGCCTGCCAAGGCGGTCGCAGCCGAAGTCCAGGAGGCGGTCACCGCGTGACGCGCGCGGCTCTGCTCCTCGCCGGCGGCGCGGGGACGCGCCTCCGGCCGCTCTCCTCCGACGAGAACCCGAAGCAGTTCCTTCGGCTCTGGGGCGGGAAGTCGCTCCTCCAGATGACGTATGAGCGTGTGCGCGACCTCCCGGTCTTCATCTCGACCAACGAGATGTACCGCGAAAAGGCGCTCGAGCACGTCCCGGGTGCGCAAGTCATCGCCGAGCCGGCACGCCGCAATACCGCGCCCGCGCTCGCGCTCTCCTGCTTCGAGATCGGCGCAAGCCTCGGGGAAGAAACGGTCGTCGCCGCTCTGCCCGCCGATCACTTCATCGCCGACGAAACGGAGTTCCGGCGCGTGCTCGATCGTGCGTTCGCCTACGCCGAAGCGCACGACGTGCTCGTCACCATCGGCATCACACCGACCGAGCCGAACACCGGCTACGGCTATCTCGAGCTCGGTGAGCCGGTCGCCGGCGGCGTGGTGGCACTACGGCGGTTCGTCGAGAAACCCGATCGCGCGCGCGCCGAGGAGTTCGTGCGCGCCGGCAACTACGCGTGGAACGGCGGCATCTTCGTCTGGCGCGTGTCGGTCTTCCGCGCCGCCCTGCGGCAACACGCGCCCGCGATCGCGAACGTCACGCGCGAGCGCTATGAAGAAGCGCCGTCGATCTCGATCGACTACGCCCTGATGGAGAAGGCGCACAACGTCGTCTGCGTCCCCGGCGAGTTCGGCTGGAGCGATGTCGGCTCCTGGGACGCTCTCATCCGCGCCGGCGCCGAGATCCCCGAAGGCGTCAGGCCCGCTTCCCCGTCATCCTGAGCCGGCGTAGCGGGGCGAAGGATCTCCAGATGCGCAGCAGGTGGCTCGGGTTGCGAAACTTGAGATCCTTCGCCGTCTACGCGGCTCAGGATGACGGGTGGTTCAGGAAAAGCCTCGCCGCGTTGTCGTGGAGGATCTTGCGCTGCACGTCCGCGGGGAAGCCGAGGGCGCGGAACTCTTCGACGTTCTTTTTCGGCGAGACGACGCCGGGTGACGGCCAGTCGGTGCCCCACAGCACCTTGTCCGCAACTTCCGCGACGCGCGGGAAGTAGCGCGCCAGCGCTTTCGGCGGAATCCCGGAGAGGTCGACGTTCACGTTGCGATGGCGCCGCACAAGAAACAGCGCCGTCTCGCCGTAGAGCGGCCGGCCGGCGTGCGCGAGGATGATCTTCAGGCGGGGAAAATCGATCGCGACGTCGTCGACCGGCATCGGGTCGGCGAACACGTTGCGCGCCTTCGGGAAGACCGACGTCCCGGTGTGGAACATCACCGGCACCCCGCGCTCCTCGCACTCGCGGTAAATCTCGGCGAGCTGCCAGAGATCGCCGCGTTTGTACGCGTTCGGCGAGAAAAGCTGGTGTGGTGGGTGGATCTTGATCATCCCGATGCCGAGGTCGAGAACACGGCGGATCTCATCGCGCACATTCATCTCGTGCAGCGGATTGACCGAGCCGGTTGCGATCAGGCGATCGCGGTGCTTCGACGTGAACTGCGCGACCCAGTCGTTCACCTCGCGCGTGAACCCCATCACGTCCGGCGAGACGTAGTTGATGCAGCAGGCCCGCTCGATCTCGTTTTCGTCGAGGAAGCGGATGACGTTCTCCGGCGACGACAGGACCTCCTTCGCGCCGGCATGCGCGGGATCGTCGATGAGCGCCATCGCCTCGGGCGCCACCATCGTCCACGGCTGAATGTGGAGGTGGACGTCGAAGACTTTCAAACGAGCATCACCAAACGCATGCAGGTGGCCGACGTCGGGCACGCATCCTGGAACTCGCGCGAGTTGAGGAGCTGCGGGTGCACTTCGTCGCGGTCGATCGTCTTGAATCCGCGCTTCTTGAAGTACGCCTCGGCGGTCGTGGTCAGGAGGTAGAACTCGCGGAGGCCGCGTGAGGCGAGCCGGTCGAGGAGCTGCCGCACCATCTTCCGTCCGAGGCCGTGGCTGCGATACTCGGGCATGACGGCGATCGAGCGGATCAACGCCGCGAACTGATACGCCTCGGCGCCGCCGCACCCGACGATCCGATCGCCGTCGCGCGCCACGATGAACGTGCGCCAGTGCTCGTCAACCCCCGCGGTCGGCAGGTCGGCGGAGACGAGCAGATCCTTGATGGCGGGGATGTCGCGTTCGGTAGCCGCCGCGATGACGACGGAGTCGACCATATCGTCGATCATAGAAGAAAAAGGCCGCGCAGTCCCTGCGCGGCCTCTTCCGTTACTTCCGAGGTTCGTTGATTCAATGCCTGCCGCTGCTGTCCGAGGAGGAGCCGCGGTCGGAGCTGTCGCTCATGTCCGAAGAGGACGAGCCGCTCGGCCGCTTCGACGACGAAGACGACCCGTAGCCGCTCGATCCGCTGGTGCGGCCCGAGGAGTTTCCAAGGCCCTCGGACTGCCCGATCTTGTTGCCGAACTGCGAACTGTCACTCTGCTTCTGCGAGACGTCACGGTTCACGTTGCCCGACGACGTCGATCCGATGCTGTCCTTGCTCATCTTGTCTCGATTGCGATTGTCCATATACAACCTCCCTTTCGTTTGGTTGTGCCCGGCTCACGCCGGACCAGAC
>DASYSN010000236.1:0-3680 GCA_036003305.1 Thermoanaerobaculia bacterium | reverse complement strand
CTCACGGACGCCGGCTTTCACGTCGCGCTGTCGGAGAACGGCCGCCACGCGATGCAGGTGATCGAGCAGGAAGCGATCGACGTCGTGCTGCTCGACCTCATGATGCCGGAGCAGGACGGGAACGAGACGCTTCGCCTCCTGCGCGCCGATCCGCGGTACGAGTTCCTCCCGGTGATCGTGCTGACGTCGAACCGCAACGCGTCGCTGCGCCAGCAGTCGATCGTCGCCGGCGCGGACGATTTCATCAACTATCCGCTGAACCGGCTGGAGCTGGTCACGCGCATCCAGTCGCTGCTGCGCATCAAGGCCTACCACGCCGATCTCGAGCAGACGCAGAACATCATCTGCGCGCTGGCGCTGACACTCGAAGCAAAGGACCGCTACACCGTCGGCCATTCGCAGCGGGTGGGCGATCTCGCGCGTGCCTTCTCGCTCCATCTCGGCGGCGGCGAAACCGACGCCGAGCGCGCCCGGATCGCGGGACTGCTCCACGACATCGGCAAGATCGCGGTCCCGGAGTCGCTGCTGAACAAGCAGGGACCGCTGACGCGCGAGGAGTTCATGCGCGTGATCGATCATCCCGTCATCGGCGAGGAGATGGTGCGGCCGCTGATGACCCTCGCCTCGGTGCTGCAGATGATCCGTCATCATCACGAGCGCTACGACGGCCGCGGCTACCCCGACGGACTGCGCGGCGAAGGCATCCCGTACGAAGTGCGCCTTCTCTCGATCGTCGATGCCTACGATGCGCTGACGTCGCACCGCGCTTACCGGCCGGCGCCGTTGACACATGAGGCCGCGATCGCGACGCTGCGCCGCGAGGCGGCCGGCGGCAAGTGGGACCCGGTGATGGTCGACTCCTTCGCCAAGATGCTCGGCGATCAGCCGCCCGACTGGAAAGCGATCGAGACGCCGGTGCCGACGCTGAATCTCGCGTAGACTCCGCCCTCGCATCGATGCTCGTTCTTCACGACCCTCTCAGGCAAACCGATCTCCCCAGGCAGTGCATCGCGACCATCGGCAACTTCGATGGGATGCACGTCGGACATCAGGCGATCATCCGCGGCGTCGTGCAGCAGGCGCAGGAGCGTGGGCGGCCGTCCGCCGTGATCACGTTTCACCCGCATCCGCTGTCGGTGGTCGCTCCCGACCGGGTCCCGAAGCAGATCCTCACGCTGGCACAGAAGGAGGAACTGCTGCGCGATATGGGCGTCGACGCGCTGCTGATCGTGCCGTTCTCGCACGAGTTCTCGCGCCTCAGCGCCGACCGCTTCATCGAGGACTTCCTCGTCGAGGCGCTGCGCGTCGAAGAGGTCCGCATCGGCCGCGATTTCGCTTTCGGCGCCGGACGCGAAGGCAATCTCGCGAAACTTGAGGCCGCCGGCGCGAAGCACGGCTTCCGCGTCGAAGGGATCGGCGACGTGAAGCTGCGCGGCATCCGCGTCTCGTCGTCGCTCGTCCGCGACGCGATCAGCAAGGGGGCGATCAACATCGTCAACCTTGCGCTGGCGCGCACGTACTTCATCGACGGCCGCGTGGCGACCGGACGCCGCCTCGGCCGCAAGATCGGCTTCCCGACCGTCAACGTCGATTCGGCGAACGAGCTGTTTCCCGGCTCCGGCGTCTATGTCACGACGTCGCGGTTCGAAAGCTTCTCCCGCTCGTTCGAGAGCGTCACCAACATCGGCGTCCGACCGACTCTCTACGAAAACTACGCGACGACCATCGAAAGCCACATCCTCGATTTCGACTCGAACGTCTACGGCGACACGATTCGGCTCTACTTCCACACCCTGCTCCGGCGCGAACAGCAGTTCCGCTCTGCCCTGGAGCTGACAAATCAGATCCGCAACGACATCGAGCGCTCGCGCCGCTGGTTCCTCATTCATCACGTCTCATGAGCGATCCGGTTCTCACCTTCATCATCCTCGCGTTCTTCTTCACGGCCATCGCGGCCGCGCGTTACTTCAAGACGCTCGACACCGGCTTCGGCCGCGCCGCGGCATCGCCGATCGTGAGCGGCATCGCGTCGGGCGTCGTCATTTTCATCGCGATCCGGTACACCGAGCTGAACGCGGTCGTCACCGGGATTGTCATGACGCTCGCGGCGATGTACGTCCGTCACACGGGCGACGAGAGCGAGGCGCCCGAGGGCATGCTCCTCGGCGCGCTGATCGGAGCATCGGCGGCGCTGCCGCTCGCCTTCTCCGGCGACAACGAGCTGCGCCACTTCTCCGAGTGTGCGATTGCCGGAACGATCGCCGGCTACGGCGTCACGTTCGCCCAGTTCCACGTCACCGATCGCGCGCGGCAACTCCTGCTCGACATCATTACCGCCATTGTTGCGGTCGCGGGGGCGTCGCTCCCTGCGTTCATGGAACGGGCCGGATTCCGCCAGCGGCCGGTCGCCATCTTCGTCGCCGTCGCGATCCCCGTCCTCTCGGCCGCGACGGTCTTCGCGCGCTGGCGCAGCGTCCGCTCGGAGCTGGCGCACGAGGCGGCGATCGGGGTCATCGACGCCGACGAGGTCCGGACGACCGCCCACCCGATCCTCCGCTTCACCCGCGCCGCCTGGAGCGACGCCGCGGCGCACCGGGAGTTCGTCCGCCTCGCGAACCGGATCGCATTACGCAAGCGCCAGCAACGGAATCGCCCCGACGACACCGCACGGCTTTATCAACTGGAGATCATCAAGCTGAGGATGCAGTTGCAGGCGATGGCCGGTATCGGGAAGCACGCGAGTGATGTCAACGGTACGTCGGAACCGTGATTCGGCAACCGGCAACCGGCATCCGGCAACCGGCAACCGGCATCCGGCATCCGGCATCCGGCAACCGGCAACCGGCAACCGGATAACGGATGCCGGATAACGCGGATAACGGATGCCGGATACCGGATGCCGGATAACGGATGCCGGATGCCGGATAACGGATGCCGGATGCCGGATACCGGATGCCGGATGCCGGATGCCGGATGCCGGATACCGGATACCGGATACCGGATACCGGATGCCGGATGCCGATCCCAGCTAAAATGCCCTCGCTAATGACGCGACGCTTTCTCGCCGCTATCGTCTCGCTGTTCTCGGCAACCACTCTCCTCGCACAGACGCTTCCGCCGTTCCCGCAACCGCAGCAGCCGTCCGGCGCGAAGCGCTTCCGATTCGTCCCGCCGACGATCAAGCCGGGAAGCGAGATCCAGTGGAAGATCCCGCAGGATGGCCACCTCGAAATGGTGCGCGAGGAGTACGCCATCATGTACCCCAACGTCGAGATCACGTACCAGGACATCAAGGTCCACGCCGACAAGATCACGGCGAACCTGAAGACGAAGGACGTGGTGGCCGAGGGGCACGTGATCGTCGATGAAGGGCCGACGCGGCTCACTGCGGACCACATCGTCTACAACCTCGAGTCGAAGACCGGCACGTTCTTCACGGCGACCGGCGCACTGCAGCCGGACATGTACTTCACCGGCGAGCGGATCGAAAAGACGGGCGACACGACGTATCGCCTGACCAACGGCATCGTCACCTCGTGCGACCTCGACCGGCCGGCATGGTCGTTCCACGTCGCCCGCGCCGACGTCACGCTCGACGACTACGCGTACATGCACGGCGTCTCGTTCCGCGCCCGCGAGCTGCCTCTCGTCTGGCTCCCGCGCCTCATCTGGCCGACGAA
>DASYSN010000235.1:0-12275 GCA_036003305.1 Thermoanaerobaculia bacterium | reverse complement strand
AAAGCTCCACGCGCACATGGCGGACAACACGCTCCTCTTCCGCCACTGGACGACGTGGCGCGACGGCCAGGTGACGCACACCTTTCTCGTCAATGTCGACGACGGCAAGATCCGCGACCTGACGCCCGGCACGGTCGACTTTCCGCCGTTCCAGCTCGGTGGCCCGCTGCAGTACGACTTCTCGCCTGACTCGAATGAGCTCTGTGTCGTCGCGATCCCCGACAAGCATCGCGAGACGTCGACGAATAACGATCTCTACCTGATCTCGCTCACGGATCCGAATGCGAAGCCGCGCGACATCACGGCGTCGAATCCGGCGTTCGACGGCTCGCCGAAGTACTCGCCCGACGGGAGGTACATCGCCTACCGGATGCAGAAGATCCCCGGCTACGAGTCGGACCTCTTCCGCGTCGCCGTCTACGACCGCGCCACCGGCCAGTCGCGCGTTCTCACCGAACAGCACAACGACTGGATCGACGACTTCGACTGGAGCCAGGACTCGAAGTCGATCTACTTCACCGGCGAGTACCAGGGCGTCAACCCGATCTGGCGCGTCGACGTTGCGACCAGCAAGATCACCGACGTCTATCGCGACAAGACCATCAACGTGTTCCGCGTCGCGCGCGACGGCAAGTCGATCCTCTACATCGGCGCCCACTCCGACCATCCGGCGGAGATCTATCGCGCCGATCTCAATGGAGCCGCCTCGCCGCGCAAAGCGATCTCGCACTTCAACGACGAATTCGTGCGCGACGTCGACGTCCGTCCCGCCGAGAGTTTCTGGGTCGACGGCGCCCTCGGCGCGAAGATTCAGTACTTCGTCGTGAAGCCGCACGGCTTCGACCCGGCGAAGAAGTACCCGCTCATCATCAACGTTCACGGCGGCCCGCAGCAGATGTGGGCCGACACGTTCCGCGGCGATTTTCAGGTGTATCCCGGCGCCGGTTACGTCGTCGTCTACGCGAACCCGCACGGCTCGCCCGGCTACGGTCAGGAGTTCACGGCCGAGATCTCCGGCGACTGGGGCGGCGCGCCGTTCGACGACCTGATGAAGGTGATGGACGCGGTGGAGAAGCTGCCGTACGTCGACACGAATCGCCTCGGGGCCATGGGATGGTCGTACGGCGGCTACATGATGGACTGGTTCGAGGGGCACACGACGCGGTTCAAGGCGATCGCTTCGATGATGGGCGTGTACGACCTCCGCGCGATGTACTCGTCGACCGAGGAGCTGTGGTTCCCGGAGTGGGAGCTGAAGGGCCTTCCGTGGAACTCGCAGCTTTACGCGAAGTGGTCGCCGTCGAATTACGTGACGAACTTCAAGACGCCGTGTCTCGTCATCAGCGGCGAGCGCGACTACCGCGTGCCGTACACGCAATCGATCGAGTTCTACACCGACCTGCAGAAGATGAACGTGCCGTCACGGCTGCTCATCTTCAACGAGTCGGGCCACTGGCCGAGTTGGTACGAGATGGCGCTCTACTACACCGCCCATCTCGATTGGTTCCACCAATACCTCGGCGGCGCCGCCGCACCGTGGTCCACCGAGGCCTTCCTCCGCAACGCCGTCTTCAACGCGAGCGGCGACCGGATCAAGGAGGACACCAAGGCGCCCGAGAACACGCAGGGGAAACCGGACGTGAAGCCGGTGACGCCGTAACTCGGCGCGGGATCGCCCCTCATCCGGCCTCCGGCCACCTTCTCCCCGCTAATCGCGGGGCGAAGGGTAATGGCGACACTCCTTCGTAATTACCCTTCTCCCTGCTATCGCGGGGCGAAGGCTAATGACGACACTCCCTCGTAATTACCCCTCGCCACGCGTAGCGGGGAGAGGGTGGCCGAAGGCCGGGTGAGGGGTTGTCCAACTTGCGACGAGCCTGGACGTCACGTCTGCGATGCCTTCGCCACTTCGGCGTCCATCCTCCCCGCCATCATCAGGAACAGCATCCGGTAGTCGGCGGCGAGGGAGTAGAGGGGGTGGCCGAAGGTGGCGGGCTTGTTGTGCTCGACGAAGAAGTGGGCGTACCACGCGAAGGCGTAGCCGACGAGTGGGGCGGCGAGCAGGAACCAGAGGCTGAAGGAGAAGGCGAGGCCGACGGAGAGGATCGCGAGGACGGAGCCGACGGCGTGCAGGACGCGCGTCCGGGCCTTGGAGTGCGCGCGGACGTAATACGGCCAGAAGTCTTGAAAACTACGGATCATCGGCACGTGGGGCGATTCTCCCATACGGTTCCGTGGCACTTCAATTGCTCGCAGGAGGAGAACGATGGCTGCTCAGGATTTCGAATCGATGCTGCGCGAGGTCCTCGGCGACTCGTGGAACAAGCTGACGCAGTTTCAGGGCGATCAGGTGAAGAAGCTGACGGGCCGTTTCGCGGAGCTGACACGCGAGGCGATGAAGGACGAGCTGGCGCGGCTCCACGCCGATCTGAACGACCTCCGGACCCGCGTCGCCGCGCTCGAAGAGGAACGCGCCGAGCGCGCGGGGGAGCGCAACGGTTGATTACACGAGCACCGGCGTTTCGACGTTCGCTTCGCAGAGCAGCTTGAGGTTGTCGAGAGTGGTCTCGATCGCCTTCTCCTGCATCTTCTCGATGAGCGTGCGGTCGGCGAACTTGCCGATGATGTTGCCCGGCACGGTGTAGTCGAGCTTCAGGAACACTTCGGTCTTGTCGCCGAGTGCCCTGTACTGCCACTCATGCTGGCCGGCCAGCGGGCCCCCGATCTGCCCTTTCCAGAGGGCGTCTTTCGGCCCGAAGCGGTCGATGAGGACGTTGGTCGTCACCGGGAACGGCAGTCCGGCCACCATGTAGTGATGTTTCACCATGGTGCCGACTTCGCCATTTCCTTTCAGTTCGTCGGGCGCTGCCAGACCGACACACCAGGTGTTCCACTTGTGCGGATCACGCGCGAACGCGTACACCTTGTCGATCGGGGCGTTGATGAGAGTTTTCTTTTCAATGTGGGCCATTGAAGCCTCCTCAGGCGCTCCCCCGAGCGCTGAGGCGAACGTAGGTCCGCATCCGGAGCGCGGCATTCACGCGCAACACAGCACCGTGTGATGCCTCAGAACGCGTAGCCGAGCGTGATGAAGAAGGCGAACGGCTTTTCGTAGCTGCGGCGGTGGAGCTTGTATCCGACGTCGAAGCGCAGCGGGCCGACGGGAGAGAGGTAGCGCAGGCCGCTGCCGACGCCGTAGCGGAGGTCGTTGAAGTGGATGACCGTCTCCGGGAAGACGTTGCCGATGTCGGTGAAGACGGCCCCGCCGAGGGACGATAAAATCGGGAAGCGGTACTCGAGGTTCGTGATGAAGATGCTGTTGCCGCCGATCGGCGCGGGCGACTGCTTGCCGGTTTTCGGATCAGTAAGGAGGATCAGCGTGCCGTCGCACGTGCCGTCCGGCTGCAACTGGCAGGCGTCGCCGAGGAGATCGAGGCCGTAGGCGCGGTGCGACGTTTCGCCGCCGCCGACGAAACGCTCCGTGAACGGCACCGTTCCGCGCGGCTCGATGAATCCGACGCGGCCCGAGACGGCGAAGACGCTGCGCTCGCTGACCGGCAGGTAGTACGACGCCTGAGCGAATTGCTTGAAGAAGTCGGCGTCGGCGTGCAGCACCGGGAAGGCGTACTCGAGCAGCGCCGTGGTGAAGAAGCCGCGGTGCGGATCGATCGGATCGTCGCGGCGGTCCCAGAAGAAGGTCGGCGTGAGCGATGAGATGTCGATGTTGGTGATCGACTGGTCGATGCCCGGCAGGATGTGCTGCTTCGCCTGATCGCAGAGGGTGCCGGACTGGCAGTTGCCGAGGCGGTACTCGTAACGGATCGACCAGCGGGTCTGCAGCCGCGCGACTTTCGTGATCTCGAGCGACGCGCCGCGCTGGTCGACCGTCGCGTCGGGCCGGATCTCCTTGCTGTGGAAGATGGTGAACTGCGCCGGCACGTTGAAGCGGCCGATGAACGGCTCCTGATACGACAGCGACTCTTCGCTTCTCGCACTGCTCTTGACGTACTGCAGGCCGAGATAGCGGCCGGTCCCGAAGAGGTTGCGGTGAGCCACCGACGCCGAGATGATCGGCGAGATCTTGCTGCCGGACTGCTTCGAGGCGCCCAGCGTGCCGCCGATCGAGAGGTCCTTCCCTTCCTCGACCTGGATGACGATGTTGCGGTCGCTGACGGCGGTGCCGGTCTGCTCGGCCTGAATCTCGACGCGTTGGAAGATGCCCAACTGATACAGCGACCGCTGCGCTTCGAGGATGTCGATGTAGGAGAACGGATCGCCGGTATGGATGCCCGCTTTCCGGAGAATGACGTCGGTCTTCGTGTAGGTGTTGCCGCGGACGACCACGTCGCCCACCTTGATCTTCGGTCCCTCGGCGATGACGTACGTGATCGTCGCCGACGTCTTGTCAGGCGAGATGTCGGGCCGCGGGGTGATCTGCACCTCCGCGTTGCCGCGCTGCGCGTAATAGGTTTCGAGCGCGACGAGGTCGGAGCGGAGCGCGGTCGGATCGAGCGGCTGTCCCGTCTTCAGCGCCGGTTTCGGCAGGTCGCGCGACGGCACCTGCTCGTTCCCCTCGATGCGCACCGCCTTCACGATCGTCTGCGGCCCTTCGGTGATCGGGAAGTCGACCGTCAGCGTGCCCTTCGCCGCGTTCGTGTTGACGACCGGCGTCGCGACCGTCGCCTCGGAGAAGCCATGCAGGCGGTAGTACGACTCGATCGCGTCGCGGTCGGCGCTCAGTTGCGCGTGCGTGACGCCGGTCGGCCGCCGCAGGATCGTGGCGACGAACGAGCGGAAGCCGCCGCTCGTCGAGGTCTGCACCACATTTTGCAGCTCTTTCGTGGTGACCTTCTGGTTGCCGGTGAACGTGACCGCTGACAGCTTGAACTGCTGGCCGGGGACGACCTTGAACGTCGTCGTCCAGACGTTCCCCTCCTGCTTACCCTCGGTGTCGACGGTCGCGTTGAAGTAGCCGCGCTCCTGGTACGACTTCACGATGGCGTCGGCGGCGCTGTCGATGACGTCTTCGCTGTATCCCTGATTCTTCGAGAACGGGATCTCGCGACGGACCGCGCTCTCCGGCACGCCGACGACCGCGACGCGCACGATCGGTCCGGACGTCGCCGTGAAGCGGAGCGCCACGGTCTTGGTCGCCTTGTCGTACGTCTGGCCGGCGAAGCGAACTTCTGCTTTGCGGTAGTCCTGGCGGACCATGAAGCGTTCCATCCGATCGGCGTCGAGACGAGCGTCGGCGATCCGGAACGGCTTGCCGGGCCCGCGCTTCATCTGCGCGATCAGCTCTACCTTCGGGAACGGATCGGTGTTGCCGTCGATGGTGACGGTGCCGACTTTCGCGCGCGGCCCGTTCGTGACGTGGAAGATCACCTGGGCGCTGCTGTTTTCGCGCGAGAAGTTCGTCTCGGGATCGACCGTCGCTTCGAGGTAGCCCTCGCGGTTCAGGAAACGCTGCACGGCGACGGCGCTGCGATCGACGGAATTGAGCGAGAGGACGTCGCCGACGCGCACCGAGATGTCGCGCTCCTCGCGGTCGCGATCGGCGCCGCCGAGGCCGTCGAACTTGATCTCGGTGACGCGGTAGTTGATCGAGAGGACGAAGACGACTTCGACCTGTGTGTTCTCTGCTGGATTCGTTTCCACGCGGATGTCGCGGAAGTCGCCGCTCCCGTAGAGGCTCTTGATCGACGACTGGACATCGCGGAGGGAAAGCGGCTTGCCGGGGATGACGGCGATGTATTTGCTGAGCAGGCTCGTGTCGAAGTTCGCGTCGGCGCGATAGGTGACGCGCGCGACCACCGGTCCGGTCGGCGGGACCGGCGGCGCCGGTTCCTGCTTGTCGAGATTCAGGACGCCGCCTTCGAGCGGCCCCATCGACGCGACCATCGTCACCGGCTTCCCGTTCCCCGTCCAATGCCACTGCCCCGCGAAGCGGCGCCGGTAGCGCGCTTCGATGCGGTACTCGTCGCGCACCTGATCGCGCGTGAGCTGCAGACTCCACTCGGGATTGACCTGCCACTCGATGAGCGAGCGGTAATGCGTCGTCTGGATGTTGTAGATCACGAGAACGCGCACGTCGTTCGAGATCGTCTTCTCGAAGGTGACCTTCTGTCCCGGATCGGTCACGTTGCCGATGTCGGGATTGAACGTGAACGTGTCGGCGAACGGCAGCACCTTGCTGGTGAGGAACCCGAGGCTCTGCGACAGGATCGACGCGCCGGTCGACGTCACTCCGCCCTGCGTCGTCGCGCCGGCGGTATTCGTCAAGCCGCCGAAGCCGAGGAGCGAGAAGAGCGTGATGTCGCTGGCGGGCGGATCGCTCGTGATGGTTGGCGTGAAGCGGTCGATCGTGCCGACCAGGTTGATCGTGACTTCGATCGGCCCCGACTCGATCTCCGACGCGAAGCCGCCCGACGACACGCGCCCTTCCAGCGTGATGTCGAAGTACGGATCGATGCGGAATGGATTCTGGAACGTGATCGAGCCGCGCGTGACCTGGTACTTGTTCCCCTGCAGCTTGACCGTGCCGCCTTCGTCGAGATTGACGACGCCGAGGATCACCGGATTCGCGACCGTGCCCTGCACGTCGAGATCGGCCGAGCCGGTCACGTCGGCGATGTTGTTGCGGACGGCGAGCGTTTCGGGCGCCGTGATGTGGAGCCGCAGGCTCACCTTGTCCTGCCAGTTCGCGGCGGCGACCGGAATGACGCTGCGGCGCGACAGGACGACGTTCAGGAACGCGGTGCCGAAGTCGAAGTCCTTCGAATAGAGCGCGCGGTTCACGCGCACGTCGCCGGCGAGGTTCATCCGGTCTTTGTCGCCGGAGAGGAGCAGCGTGAAGTTGCCGTTGATCGCGATGCCTTCGAAATAGCGGATCGCGACGTCGGTCCCTTGAATCGAGATTCGCGCAGTGGTCGGCGTGATGCCGTTGACGCCGATCGTTCCTCCGGCGACGAGCGTGCCGCCGCCGAGCTGGGCGCGCAGCGAGTCGATCTCGATGCGGTCGCCGCGGAAGACCAGCGTGCCGGTCACGTGATCGAACATCTGCGGGAAGCCGGGGACGCGGAACTGTGCGTCCTGCACCTCGGCCGTGCCGTTGATGCGCGGATCCGCGAGCGTGCCGGTGAAGCTCGCCGCGAGCTTGATGTGGCCGTCGGCGCGCAGGTCCTTCACGAAAATCTGGAGCAGCGCCGCTTCCAGCCCGCCGTTCACGTTGATGTTCAGCGCCTTCTTGCCGGTGATGTCGGCGTAGCCGGTGACCGCGAGGGTGGCGCCGGGATGCGTCAGCTCGAAGCTCTCGAACGAGATGCGGCCGTTCTGCAGCACGACGTGCAGCGGCTGCGCGGCGGTGAAGTCGTGATCGGAGAGCTTGATGTTGAAGACCGGGAACGTGCCGTCGACCACGAGCGCTTCGATCGGCGACAACTTGCCGCCGAGCTTCAGGTCGACGGTGAAGTTGCCGGACGCCGGCAGCGAGGCGGTGGAAGGCGACAGGGCGACGAGCTTCGCGACGTCGGGGACCGTGATGCGAACGAGGCCGTCGACCGCGAGTCCGGCGCCGACCGTGCCGTCGCCTTCGATCGTGACGATGTCGGCGATGTTGCCGCGCACGACGAGACGTCCGTTGTGGATCGCGAAGTAGAGCTTCGGCGGCGGTGCGCCGGCGGGGAGCGCGAGACCTTTCAGTGTCGCGTCGGTGAGCGTCGCTTCGACGAAGAGCTCGGGATGGTCGAACGTGCCGCCGCCGCTCGACGTCAGCGTGACTTTGCCGCCGAGCAATCCCGCGAGCGATTTCAGGAGCTGCACCTTCGACAGGTCGAGCGACGCTGAGTTGATCGTGTAGGTGAACTGGTTGGTACTGAGGTTCAGCTCTCCCTCGGCCGTGATCGTTCCGGCGGGCGCGGTGATGGTCGCGTGGCTGAGTTTGACCTTGCCCTGCGTGAACTGGATCTCGGCGGTCGCGCTCTCGACCGGCTCGCCGAATAGGACGCCTTTGCGCACAGTGACGGCCCCGGCGCCTTCGAGGTTTGCCTTCGTTCCTTCGAGATGCAGCGTGCCGGTCAGCTCGCCGCTGACAGGCAGCGCCGTGCCGAGGTCGAGGAACTCGGCGGCGTCGGCGATCGGGAAGTTGCGCGCCGCGAGGTCGAGGTCGAACTTCGTCGTTCCCTTACCCGGCAGCCAGTTGACGCTGCCTTTCAGCCGCAGCTCGGAGCCGGCGCGCGCGATCAGCAGGTTCGCGAACGTCGCCTTGCCCGATTCCGGCGTGCCGGTGAGAAGCATCCGGCCGGTCGCGGTGCCGTGGATGCCTTTCAGCGGCAGCGCCACGACCTTCGTCGCCGCCTCGGCCGGGTAGTTTGTCGCGTCGATGGCGAGGTCGAACTGCGGCGACGGGCCGCGGTTGGGGAAGCCGATCGTGCCGGTCATCGCGAGCCGGCCGCCTTCTTCGCTGAAGATCGCGCGGTCGAACGTCAGCACCGACTTGACGCCGTCGTAGCGGAGCTGGATGTCGGACGTGCCGAGGAGGTCGTTGTTGAACTTCGTTCCGGTCGCGGCGATGTGCGCCACGACCTGCGGCTCCTTCAGTCGTCCCTTGATCGTGCCGGTGATGTCGCCGGCGCCGCCGAGGCCTAGGAGCTCGTACGTCTTCTTGCCGGCGGAGTGCGCGAAGTTGAAGCCGATCTTGTCGAGCTCCGCGAAGTCGGACGAGTGGATGTTCACCGCGAGATCGGTGTTGACGTCCTCGATGCGGAGCGAGCCGCTGAAGTTCACGGTCGACGCGCCGGTCGTGAGCGACGCGCGCGAGAACTTGACGACGCCGTTGTCGAGCGCGAAGTCGGCGGCGCCGCCGAGCGGGATCGGGTACTTCGCGTTCGAGAATGCGGTCGTCGATCGCGCCAGCGTCGCGGTGCCGTTGCCGGAGCCCTCGAGCACCTTGTCCTTGTTCCAGCGATACGCGAGGCGTCCGGTCGCGCCGCCGCGCAGGCCGGTGTCTTTGATCCCCCAGTCGTTGAAGAGCTTCTCGAGCGAGACGCTGTTGTACTGAAGGTTCACGGTCTGCGGGTACGGCTCGTCGTACTTCGGCAGCGTGTAGTGCGCCGCGATCGTGCCGCCGCCGTAGCGCGCGGTGTCGACTTCGACGGTCGTGCCGGTGTCGGTGACCGACAGCTTGCCGCGCGCGTTCGTGAGGTCGTAGACGTCGGCCGCGATCTTCGGCGAGACCCAGCCGCCGCTCATCGTGAACGTGCCGGCGCGGCCGCGGAGATTGGTGTCGAGCGCGACGACGCCGTCGAGGACCTTGTTGATCGCGAAGATCTCGCGCACGCGATTCAGCCCGATCTGCGCGGTGAGGCGTAGGTTGTAGACCGCGTCCGAGAGCGGATGAATCGGGCCGTTCACGTAGAGCTGCATGTCGCGGCCGCGCAGCGCGATGGAGTTGAGCACGAGGTTGTCCGGCGTGAAGCGGAAGCCGCCGCGCAGGTCGAGGTCGAACGGTTTGTAGTTCTGGATCCGCACGTTTACGCGCGGGCTCGTCGCGATGCCGGCGTACAGGTCCTCGGCGGTCGTGACGTCGATCTCGGAGCGGAGGTCGGTCGACGTCGCGGTGATGTCATGCCGCCGGTCGAGGAACTGGAACCCGCCGCCGGTGATGAAGAGCTTCCCGATGTCGAGGTGGTAGATGTCGTACTTGCTCTTCGGCCCCGATTGCCAGTGCGGGAAGTTGTGCTCGAGCTTCGAGCCGGCCGGAAAGACTTCGAAGTACATGCGCGGATCGCGGATGTCGACGCGCTCGACTTTGACTTTGCGTCCCCAGAACGAGTCGACGCCGCCGGTGACTTCGATCTGCTTCACGGTGGCGAAGTAGGGGTTCACGGCGCCGGGCGCGTTCGCGATCCGGAGGTCGTTGATGAAGATCTTCGCCGGACGGGCGCGGATGATCTGGACGTCGTGAATCGAGACGTGGCGGCCGAGGCGCGCTTCGAGGGTCTTCTCGATGCGCAGTTGCACGAGGCCGGCGAAGCTCGTCGTGCCGAGGTACCACCAGCCGGTGCCGGTGACGACGATCAGGAGCGCGAGGAGGCCACCGAACGTGAAGATCAGCCCTTTCAGGCATCCCCACATCGGTCCTCGGCGCTGCCGTTCCCGCGCGGATCGATGATGCGGATGCGCGCTCTCTTGTGGCGTCTCGCTCATTGCCGGACTGCGTACCGCGGCGCTTGCTAACCGCGAGCCAGTAAGTACAAGTCACGGAGGTTGTTACCGGCGGACGGAATCATAATCGTCCGGCCGATCTCCGCGGCGAGCGGAAATGAGTTGGATTTGCCTAATTCGGTTTCGATTGCGTGACGGTCGAGGCGGTCTGGAACGCGGTCGATGACGATCCCTGCCGCGCCGCTGTTCCCGTCCATTCCGTCGCTGCTGCCGAAGAGCGCCGGAGATTTGCCGCCGGCCAGGAGGTAGCGCAGCGCGAGCTCGCTGCACCGCCCGCCCTTTCCATCGCCGTGAACGGTCACCGTGATCTCACCGCCGGCTATCAGCACGTCGTCGAATTTCGCGTTCGCGAGCTGCTTTGCCGCTGGCTCGACATCCGTCTCGATCTGGTCGCGCAGCACGGTCGCGCGGAGCCCGCGCTCGCGCGCGACCTCGGCCGCAGTTGCCGTGAGCGTGTCGTTGTCGGCGATGAGGATGACTTCATCGCTTCCCGGAATCGTCGGCCCCGAGGCGACATCGGCGAGGTGACCGCGCGAGACGTCGGAGTAGACGAGCGTGACGCAACGGCCGCGAACGCGCGCCGCGAGCTTGCCGCCTTTGATCGCGGACATCGCCTTGCGATGTGCGTTGATCTCGCCGATGGACATGCCGCTTTCGATGAGGCGCCGGTTTTCCTCGATGCTGTTTTCACGGATGGGAACCTCGACCGTCGCCGAGCCGCCGCCGCTGATGATGAAGGTGATGTCGTCATGGCGATCGACGAATTCGAGCAGCCGCCGTCCCGCCTCGAAGCTCGCCTCGCTGTAATTCGGGTGCGTACCGAAGGCGACGATCGACGGCTTCTTCGGCTCACGATAGCCGTACGGAATGGCGACGAACGCTTCTTCGCAAGCGATACCGTCGGGCAGGCCGTCGCGGAGCGCGCCCGCGCACTTGCCGATCGCCACGACCGCACGCGGGAAGTCGTCGCGCCACACCTTCGCGATCAGCCGCTCCGGCGCGCAGCGGTCGAGAGTCTCGCGATAGATCTCTTCGAGCACCTTACAATCAATCATGCGCCGCCGAACGCGTCTTCGTACACGGGTTTTTGCGATGACGGCGGCGTTTGCGCTCGTCCTCTTCGCGATCACGTTCGGCCTTTCGTGGCGGGCGCGGGCGTCGCAGCAGCGGTGGTCGCGGCTGATCGGCGTCGAGACGGAGGCGATCGCGTCGCTCGAAGAGCTCATCCGTGCGCAGAACGGTTTCCGGGCGCGCGGAGGCGACTATCGCGTCGTCGAACAGTTGCTCCGGAACGACACGGACAACGGTCTGCTGCGAGCGCGCGTGAAGGCGTTCGCCACGCTGGCGCACGAGCCGAATCCGCGCGCCGAGGACCTCGACGCGACATCTGTCGCTATTGTCCGGGAAGCGCAGCGGCTGATCGATCAGCACAAACGGGAGATCGCGCGGACGCTGCCGGAGCTGGAGAGCGACACCGACGCGATGATGTCGAGCGGTCTCGCCGTGGCGTGGATCATCGTCGTCCTCAGCTTCGCGGCGGCGCAGGTGACGCTGCACAAAGTCGTGCGGCCGCTCGAGGAGCTCTCCGCGGCGGCCGACCGGATCGCGAGCGGCGATCTCTCCGCGCGCGCCGCGGTGGCGGGCGATCACGAGATCGCGAAGCTGTCGGTCGCGCTCAACGGGATGGCCGACAAGCTCCGCGCGCACGCGCGTACCGACGAGCTGACCGGGTTGCCGAACTTCCGCGCGTTCCGCGAACGGATCGACGCGGAGGTCGAGCGCGCGTCGCGCTATCCGGAGTCCTTCGGCGTGCTGGTGCTCGATCTCGATCACTTCAAAAAGTACAACGACACGTTCGGCCATCTCGCCGGGAACGACGCGCTGCAGCGCGTGGCGCTCGTGATTCGCGAGACCGTGCGCAGCGTCGATTTCCCCGCGCGCTACGGCGGCGAGGAGTTCGCCGTGATCGTGCCGGAGGTCGACGTGCACGCGCTGTCGGTGATCGCGGAGCGCATCCGGACGACCATCGAGTCGCTCCCGAAGCCGCCGCA
>DASYSN010000234.1:0-3752 GCA_036003305.1 Thermoanaerobaculia bacterium | reverse complement strand
AGGGCGCGGATCGCGTGCATCCGCGTCTGCTTGCGAATGCCGAGGAGATCGCGCTCGCCGACCATGCGCAGCAGCGGATCGACGGCCTCTTTGATGCCGTAGCTGGCGGAGAGCATGATCGCGGTCTCCGCGAGCTTCGGGTCGGGATCGTTGATGGCGCGGTCGAGCAGCGTGCGCGGCAGCGCGCTGTCGTAGGTCAGGAGCGTCTTGATCGCCTGGAGGCGGACGCGGAGGTCCGCGTGATCGGCGCAGCGCCGGATGTCGCGCACCGAGGTGCGGTCGTGCACCTCGCGTAGCAGCACGATCATGTTCCGGACGACGAACCACCGCTCGTCGCCGAGGAACGTGCGCGCCTCGGGGACGATCGCGGGACCGAGGGAGATCGCGAAGTCGTAGAGCCGCCGGCGGCGCGAACGGTTCTCCTCTTCGCTCAGCGCCACGAGGAGCGCGTGGATCGCGGGGCTGCCGAGGGCCTCGACCACGCGCTGCATCTCCGTCGACCGCGCCGGCGCGCGCGCGATGCTTGCGAGCAGGTTCGCGGTCACTTCGGGATCGGCGAGACGGTCAATCGTGAGCCGTGCGTTCTCGCGGATCACCGGATGCAGGCTCGCGGCTCCTTCCATCACGCGAAGGCGTTCGATCGTCACGAGCGCGTCCTTGAAGCGGCCGGTGAGCAGTTGTCCGCGAAGCACGCTTTCAATGCGGGCGAAGAGCGCGGCGGGCGGGCGGCGATCACCATGACTCTCCGCGAGCGCGAAGAGCGTCTCGCAGAGGATGCGATCGACCTCCGCGTCGGCGATGGTCTCGACCCGGTCGCCGAGACGCTCGACCGTCAGCATCTCTCCGGGGAGTGTGGGGAGATTGACCGTGACCGATTCGAGGAGCGCCTGATGGTCCGGAGGATTGAATCGGTCGATGTCGTCGTCGGAGAAGATGCGGAGCAGGTTGAGATCGGGCGCCGGCGCCGGTGGTGTCTTCGATTCCGCCGTGGTGCCGCTGAGCGATTTGAGCAACAGCATCGCGTGCGACGCGAAGTGCGACTGATCGAGGTGCCGCAACGCGTCGAGGACGTAGTCTTGCGAGATTTTCTCGGAGATCTCCTTCAGCAGCGACTCGGCGCCGTCATCGCGCGCGAGAGCGTCGAGCATCGCGCGGAAGAGCATCGCACGCAGCTCCTCCGGCAGGCTGCGAAGGATCTGCATTGTCTGCTGGACCGCGATCCGCTTCTCGGGTAGTCCGCTGCTGCCGGCGACATAGAGACGGATCGTGTCGCCGAGCTGCCGTTCGATCGCCTCGGCGCTGCTCGCGTCGGGAACGCGAGCCGTCAGCTTCACGCCGAACGTGGCGTTGGCGTCGAACTCGGCGTCGAGCCGCGCGTCGTCGAGCGTCTGAATGATCAGCGCCGACAGCTCGTCGACGGACTTCGGCATCGGTGTGGCGCCGGCAATCCTGCCGGCCCCCATGAGCCCGCGGACGATCTCTTCCCATAACGCGCCGCGTGGCTGCGCTTCCGGCTCAATCGCGTCGAGCGAGTCGGTGATCTCGACTCCGGAGTAGTCGACCGGCTGGAGGTGAATCGACGTCACGCCGGCGGCTGAAAGCTCGTCCCACAGCGCCACGCGGCTGTTGCGCAACGTGCCGACGCCGAGGGTGCGGAGGAAGCGTTCGAGCTGCGAGGTGTCGACCGCGAAGTCGAATGTCAGCAGCGCGACGCGTGCGGTGTAGAGCGCATACGCGAACTTGCGCGCGTGCTCGGTGTCGATCTTCTCGCCGCCGTACACGAGGCCGTCGGCGACGATGCCGAACGTGACGTCGCCCGCCGGTCCGCGCACTACTTCCAGGCGGTGCTCCGCCTCCCGCATGGCTCCGGCGAGAGCAGGATGTCCCGTCGGATAGGCTGCGAGGTTCTTCCAAGCGAGTGCCAGTGCGCGGACGAAGTCCGCGACCTGCGGGCTGGCTGCCGTGGACATTGGACCGGCGAGATTCTAGCCGAACGCCACCCGAAACTCCGCCCCGCCGCCCGGCCGGTTCCCGAGGGAGTACGCGAAGCCGTGGTTGTTCAGGATCTCCTGCACGATCGTGAGGCCGAGGCCGCGGCCCTCGCGCTTCGTCGTGAAGAACGGCGTGAAGAGGTCGTGCGCCGCTTCCGGCGAGATGCCGGTGCCCGTGTCGGCGACGACGAGGGCGCCGTCGCGCAAGGTGACATCAATCGTGCCGCCGGTGCCGATCGCGTCGATTGCATTGCGAACGATATTGATGACGACCTGCTCGAGTTGCGACTCGTCGGCGTCGATCGGCGTGTCGTCGAGATCGAGATGCAGCGCGATGTTGCGAGCTTCGAGCTCCGGCTTCAGAAGCGCCGCAATCCGCGTGACGAGGTCCCGCGCGTTCATTCGCGTGCGGTGCGGCTGCGGGATGCGGACGACGTCCGCGAACGCCGCCATGAAACGGTTGAGCGCGTCGACGCGCGAGGAGGCGATGGTCAGCGCGTTCGTGAAATCGCCGCGGTCCTCTTCGCGCACCTGCGGCGCGTAGCTCAGCGACGATTCGAGCAGCGAACGCACCGCGCCGACGGAGTTGTTCACCTCGTGCGACATCATCCGGATCAGCTTCTCGTACGCCGCCTTCTCCGACAGCCGCAACTCCTCGGTCATCTCCTCGATGACGAAGAACGTCTTCGCGAAGCCGCGGTCGCGGAACTCCGCGCGCCACACTTTCAGCCGCCGCGGCCCCGCGTGGTTCACGAGCCGCGACTCGCCGCTCCGCAGCGTCCCCATCTCCGCGAGCAGTTCCGCGGTCATGAGCGCGCGGGCGGTGGGATTCATCTGCTCGATGTTGCCGTCGAAGTCGCAGATCACGATGCCGCTCGGAGACGCCTCGACGATCCGGTCGAGCAGTTGATGCTGCTCCTCCGCCGCGAGCCGCTCCTCGCGCAGGCGGTCGATCATTTCGTTGTAGACGATGATGAGCGAGTCCATCTCCCGCTGGCCGACCGGCACGAATCGCGACGTGAAGTCGCGTTCCGCGATCAGCTCCGCGCCGGTCGCGATGAGGTCCAAGGGAATGAAGAGAGCGCGTACCAGCCGGTAGCTGACAAGGATCGAGACGACGAAGATCGCCTCCACCACGAACAGCATCAGCTCGTTTTCCATCAGCACGAAGACGGCGGCCGCGGCGAGAACGACGTGCAGGATGACGAAGTAGAGGAGGATCTTGTTGCGGAGGCTCATGCCCGCTCCGCGGCGATCCCATATTTCTCGAGGCGGCGGTACAGCGCGGCGCGGCTGAGGCCGAGGGCGTCGGCGACGCGGGAGACGTTGCCGTCGTAGTGGCGCATGCACTTCTCGATCATGGCGCGCTCGATCTCATCGAGCGTCATGGCGCCGGCTTCGGGGAGCGATTCCTGGCGTGCGATGGACGACGCGGCGTCGCGAACGGCCGCGAAATCGTCGACGTCGAGCTCGCGCTTCCCGCGGACGAGCACCGCGCGCTCGATGAGCTGCCGCAACTGGCGCACGTTGCCGGGCCAGTGCTGTCCGCGCAGCCAATCCATCGCACGAGGCGTGATCGACTCGACGTCGACGCGGTACGCCTCCGCCGCGCGGCGAAGGGCATGCTGCGCAAGCCCGGCCACGTCGCCGCGCCGCTCGCGCAGCGGCGGGAGCTGCACGGTGATCAGGTTCAGGCGGTAGAGCAGGTCCTCGCGGAACTGGCCATTCCCGACGAGCGCCTGCAGATCGCGGTTCGTCGCG
>DASYSN010000233.1:0-2576 GCA_036003305.1 Thermoanaerobaculia bacterium | reverse complement strand
GCACCGGCCGGGAGATCCTCACCGTTGCCCAGCGCACCATGGGCCTGCCGGAGCACCGGGTGGAGGAGATGCTGTCGCGGGTCGGCCTCACCCGAACGGAGGCTGGCCGCCGGGTGCGTGACTACTCGCTCGGCATGCGGCAACGGCTCGGCATCGCGACCGCGCTGCTCGGCGATCCCGACGTGCTGATCCTCGACGAGCCGGCGAACGGCCTCGACCCCGCCGGCATCCGCGAGATCCGAGAGCTCCTCCGATCGCTGGCGGCCGAGGGGATGAGCGTCTTCGTCTCGTCGCACCTTCTCGCCGAAGTGCAGCTGATGTGCGACCGTGTGGCGATCATCCACAAGGGACGCGTGCTCAAAGAAGGATCGGTGGACGAGCTGCTCGCGAAAGACCAGACGCTCGAGGAGATGTTCATCGAGATCACCGGCGGGGAGACGGTCGACTGATGATGATTTCGCTCATCCGCAACGAGATGCTGAAGCTGATCCGCCGCAAGCGGCTGTACATCGTCATCGGCATCCTGACCGCGATCATCGGCATCGTCTCGTACGGACAGTACCGGCACCTCGAGAACATGCCGCACCGGAACTGGCGCGCGGAGATCCAGCAGCGCCTTGCCGGCTACAACAACAACCTCCGGCGCTCGCCGTCCGACGCGCCGTGGGCGCGCTCGATGCGGGCCGAGATCCACCGGCTGCAGTTCTATCTCGACCACGACATCGACCCGAACCAGCCGACGTCGCCGATGTTCGTCCGCGGCTTCGCGAACGCCGCCGGCTTCCTGCTTCTCCCGCTGCTCGTCGCGGTCCTCGGCAGCGACATCGTCTCGGCGGAGCATGCCGAGGGGACGGACAAGCTGCTGCTGACACGGCCGGTGCGGCGGTGGAAGATCCTGACGTCGAAGCTGATCACGCTCTGGATCTTTACGACGATCACGCTGTTCGTCGGCGCGATCCTGGCGTACCTGATCTCGGCGCCGTTCCTCACCCGCATCGGATGGAACGCGCCGACGTTCAACGGATTCGGCAGCGGCACGCTGAACTTCAACCCGGGCTCCGTGCGGCAGCTCCCGCTCTGGAAGGACGCGCTGATCGCGTACGGTCTCGAGTGGTACGCGCTGCTGACGGTCGCGTCGATCGCGCTGCTGCTGTCGGTGATCTTCCGCTCCAGTGCCGGCGCGATCGGAACGATGCTCGCCTCGCTCATCGCCGGCACGATCCTGACACGCCTGACCCCCGACTGGACCTCGGCGAAGTATCTCTTCGTCAGCGCCCTCCCGCTCGCCGACTACTACACCGGCGACCCGCCGCCGTACGACGGGATGACCATGATCTTCTGCATCCTCCTCCTCGGCGCCTGGGCCCTCGCCGCCGTAGCCGCCGCCTTCGCCCTGTTCACGAATCGGGATGTGTTCGGATGAGGCGCACCCTCCTTCTGCTTTCTGCCTTCTGCCTTCTGACTTGTAAACGGGAGGCCGTCGTGCCGCCTCCTGCGCAGGAGAACGTCGAGATCGCGTACGTCGGAGCGCCGGAGCTCGACGTGCACGCGAAGGCCGACGACGCGTCGCCGGTCGTCACGAAGTTTCTGAACGGCGAGTCGGTCTCCATCCTTGCGAGGAAGAACGACTGGGTCGAGGTGCGGACGGCGGACGGCAACGGCTGGGCGCACGCGGCCGATCTCACGAACGCGGCCGGCGCGAAAGCGGAGGAGGCGAATCCGACGCCGAAGTTCCGCAAGCCGCCGTCGCCCGTCTCGCAGCCGGGCGCGCACGGCACGGTCTACATCGAAGCGGCCGTGAATACCGATGGCGACGTCACGCACACCCAGATCATCACGAACAGCACCGGCTCGGACGCGCTCGCGGCGCAGAACGAAGCGGCGCTGAAGCAGTCGAAGTTCTATCCGATCGTGCAGAAAGGCGAGAAGAAGAATTTCCTCTACTACTACCGTGTCGACTACTAGTGGCCCCTCACCCGGCCTTCGGCCACCCTCTCCCCGCTTCGCGGGGCGAAGGGTAATTCCGAAAAGCCTGCGCCATTACCCTTCGCCCCGCGAAGCGGGGAGAAGGTGCGCGAAGCGCGGATGAAGGGACGTGCACTCGAACATGTAGGCGCATTCATCGCCTACGCGCTGCTCGCCGTCGCGCTGACGTGGCCGCTGGCCACGCATCTCAACACCTTCGTCGCCGACCGCGGCGATCCTCTGCTGAACTGCTGGATCATCGACTGGGGCTGCTACGCGCTCACGCACTCGCCGCTCCACCTCTTCGACGCGCCGATCCTCCATCCCGCGAAGTTCCCGCTGGCGTTCAGCGAGAACATGGTTGGGATCGACCTCGCCGTGCTGCCGTTTCACATCGCCGGCGCGGCCCCTCTCGTCGTCTACAACCTCGCGATGATCCTCGGGTTCGCGTTCAGCGGCTACGGCGCGTGGGTCCTCGCGCGGATGATCACCGGCAACTCACTCGCGGCGTTCGCCGGCGGGATCTTCGCCGCGTTCGTCTCGTTCAAGTTCGACCACCTGTCGCACGTGCAGGTCGTCTGGACCGGATGGCTGCCGCTGATGCTCGCCGC
>DASYSN010000232.1:0-25493 GCA_036003305.1 Thermoanaerobaculia bacterium | reverse complement strand
GCGGACGGGTTGCGGGCGATGCCTTCGCACGCTGCCGAGATGCCGCGCGACTGACCGATGGCACCCGCCGCGGCGGCAATGCCGAGCAGGAAGGCCGCCGAGACGAGGTTCCAGCGGACTCCGGTGTCGGCCGGCGCGGTTCCCGTCGCGGGACCCTGTGCGAACACGGAGACCGCGAGCAGAAGCAGCACGGCGGTCATCACGATGGTTTTCTTGTTCACTCCGATTTCCTCCCTTTGTTGAATCTAGTTGTCTCTGAACCGAATTAGTGTTCTTCCGCCGCCGTGGCCCCACTGATGTAGACCATGGTCAGCATGATGAAGACGAACGTCTGAAGAAAGGCGCCGAAGATTCCGAGCGCCATCATCGGCCAGGGGACGATCAGCGGGATCAGTCCCATGAAGATGCCGGTGGCGGTGTGCTCGCCAAAGATATTGCCGAAGAGACGCATCGAGAGCGACAGGATGCGCGCGAAGTTGCCGATCAATTCGATCGGGAACATCAGGGGCGCCAGCCACCACACCGGGCCGGCGAAGTGCTTGAGGTAGTGCAGCAACCCTTGGGTGCGGATGCCTTTGTAGTTGTAGTAGAGGAACGCGGAGATGGAGAGCGCGAAGGTCGTGTTCGGGTTGCTTGTCGGCGGAGCGAGGAAGAAGAAGAGCCCGAACATGTTCGCGATGAAGATGAAGCAGGTGAACGCGCCGATGATGTAGAGGAACTTGTCCCCGTCGTGGCCGATGATGTCGTGGAGCAGCGACTTGAGCCCGCCGACGGTCAGCTCGAGGAGGTGCTGTACAGGACCCGGGTTGTCGCGGCTGATCCGCCGCGTCGCCAGCGGGAAGATGATCGACGAGATCACCAGGACCAGGGCGGCCATGATCACGTGATCGGGAATGTCCCACGCCCAGCGGTGCTGGACGCTGTGCCAGAGGGCGTTTACGGGACCGTAGAGTATTGAGCCTTCGTGTTCCATTCCTCAACCTGTGAGACTGCGATACGTCGCGTACACAGCTTCACCCAGAATTCCCACCACCACGACCGAGAAACCCAGCAGCACACCGACGGCATCGAACTTCGCAACCTGGACCGTCACCCAGGCAGCTACGCCGAGGATGACGAACCTCGACAGTGCTTTAAGGAGCAATCGTCTGGGATGTAACTGGGCTGACGGTTGGAGAACGCCAGTGACGATTTCCTCCAACCAAAGGAAGCAGATGATAGCCAGCGCAGCCGTACAAGTCAATGCGACAAAAGCGCGAAAACCCCTTGTAAAACCCACCGAAATCGCAAAGACGACGTAGGCGAACAGCGCGATCCAGCGGATGCGGCGGAGGGCGGCGGTGGCGACGCTTTCGTCCTCCGGGTCAGAGGTTACTGGTGACTGGTCACTGGTCACTGGGACCGCGCCCTTAGCCGGGGAGCGGCGACATCCCGGTAGCCCACGGCGTCAGCCGTGGGAAAGGATGCGACAGTCGAGTGAGCCGCGGAGCGGCGACATCGTTGTCGGCCGCTCGGAAATGTCGCCGCTCCGCGGCTCGCACGCGAGAACGATCCTTGGTCCCAAGGCTCACGCCTTGGGCTAACGGGATACCGCCGCTCCGCGGCTAGCGGAACCGGCCCAGTCACCAGTGACCAGTCACTAGTCACTAGTCACCGGACTTCGCCGCTCTGAACAGGTTCAGGAACCCCGCGGCGATACCGCAGGCGGTGAGAACGATGGTCAGCCAGGGCCAGGTGTGGAAGGTGCGGTCGAGCCAGCGGCCGAGGAAGAAGCCGATGCCGATGGCGACCGGAAAGAGGAACCCGAGGGACGCCGCCTGGTAGAGAGCGTCTGCGGTCGAGCGGTCTTTCTTGTCGTTATCGTCCGGCATGGGGGACGGCGCGCGTCGCGACCCACGCCGCCGACGTCGCCACCTGCGTGATCAGCGGCGTCGGCAGCACGCCGAAGATCAGCGTAACGGCGAGCGCGATGCCGCCGACGAGCCGCAGCGGTCCGCTGAACTGGAACTCCGCCTCGGCTCCCTCGCGGAGGTACATCGCCACGACGATCCGGAGGTAGTAGAACATCGAGACGGCCGACATCAGCACCGCGATGATCGCGAGCCAGCCGTAACCCGCCTGCACCGCGGCCGCAAAGAGGTAGTACTTGCCGAGGAAGCCGGCGGTCGGCGGAATGCCGCCGAGCGAAAGGAGGAAGATGAACATCGCGAACGCCCAGAACGGCGCCCGCTTGTGCAGCCCTTCGAAGTCGTCGATCCGCTCGCCGGCGTATTCGTGCCGCCGCATCATCAGCACCGTGGCCCAGATGCCGAGCGTCGCGAAGACGTAGACGACCGAGTAGAGCAGGATCCCGCGGATGCCGTACTCGTTCATCGACAGGATGCCGAGCATGACGTAGCCGGCATGCCCGATCGACGAGTACGCGAGCAGACGCTTGATGTTGTCCTGCGTGATCGCGGCGAGGTTACCGACGATCATCGAAAGCGCTGCGATCGTCGCCAGGACGCTGCTCCAGTTGAGCTGGAAGTCGTGGAAACCGACGTAGAAGATGCGCGCGAAGATCGCGAACGCCGCCGCCTTCGACGCGGTCGACAGGAACGCGGTGATCGGCGTCGGCGCGCCGACGTAGACGTCCGGCGTCCAGACGTGGAACGGCACGGCGGCGATCTTGAAGCAGAGTCCCGCGCCGAGAAGCATGATGCCGACCATCAGCGCGTCGATCGCGTTCGAGCTCACGGGCGAGATCGCCGACATCGACTGCGCGATGTTCAGCAGGTTCAGCGAGCCGCAGACCCCGTAGATGAGCGAGATCCCGTACAGCAGGATCGCGGAGCTCACGGCGCCGAGGATGAAGTACTTCATCGCGGCTTCCGTCGACGCCTCTTCGTTCTTGTAGTAGCCGGCGAGGATGTAGCTCGAGAGCGACATCAGCTCCAGGCCGATGTAGATCGTGATGAGGCTGACGCCCGACACCATGAAGAACATCCCGCAGAGCGCGAACGCGAGGAGGGAGTAGTACTCCCACACGGAGTAACGCGACTCGCGGAGGAAGTCGTCCGACAGGAGCGTCACGAGGGCGATGATCGCGCCGAAGAGGAGCTTGAAGAAGAGCGAGAACGTGTCGAGCGCGAACATCCCGAGGAAGCCGCGCGAGAGCGTGATCACCTCGGCTGCATGCGAGCAGGCGATGACGGAGCCCGCCGTCACCGCGAGGAGGAACAGCATCCACCACTTCGCCGCCGCGTCGTAGGTTTTCCCGCCGATGACCGGCGCGATCAGCAGCACCGAGGCGCCGATCGCGAGGACGATCTCCGGGATGAGTACGACCGTGTCGTTCCAGTTCACTTACGGACCTCGGCGACCTTCGGGTGGTTCGAGGACACGGGCTGGAAAGCCCGCGCCACGCGGGGGTAGGTCATCGGATGTTTGTCGAAGTAGCCGGGGTCGACCTGCCGGACGATGTAGTCGACCGGTTCTTTGATCGTGTCGAAGAAGATGCTGGGGGCAATGCCGATCCAGACCATGATGACGATGAGCGGAAGGAGCGTGGCAAGCTCGCGGCCGTTGACGTCGAGGAGCGCGTGGTTCTTCGGGTTGTCGTTCGGACCCCAGAAGACGCGCTGGTAGAGCCACAGCAGGTACGCGGCGCCGAGGACGATGCCGAGGGCGGCGAAGGCGGTGTACCACATCGTGAGGTGGACCGAGTTCGCGGCGCCGAGGAGGATCGTGAACTCGCCGATGAAGCCGTTGAGGGCCGGAAGTCCCATCGACGACAGCGCGGCGATGAGGAAGATCGTGGCGTACATCGGCATCTGCTTCGCGAGACCGCCGTACTCGGAGATGAGCCGCGTGTGACGGCGCTCGTAGATGACGCCGACGAGCAGGAACAACGCGCCGGTCGAGATGCCGTGGTTGATCATCTGCAGCACCGAGCCGCGCAGCCCCATCGGGTTGAGCGCGAACATGCCGAGCATGACGAAGCCGAGGTGCGAGACGGACGAGTAAGCGACGAGCTTCTTCATGTCCTTCTGCACCAGCGAGACGAGCGCGCCGTAGACAATGCCGATGATCGCGAGAATCACGATCGGCTGCAGGAGCTGCAGCGTCGCGTCAGGAAGGATCGGCAGCGCGAACCGCACGAAGCCGTACGTCCCCATCTTGAGGAGGACGGCGGCGAGGATGACGGAGCCGGCCGTCGGCGCCTCGACGTGCGCGTCGGGGAGCCATGTGTGGAACGGGAACATCGGCACCTTGATCGCGAAGCCGAAGAAGAAGCCGAGGAAGATCCAGAACTGCAGATCGGGCGGGATCAGATGTCCGATTCTATGGAACGCGAGGACGTCGAACGTCGCGGGATTCCCGAGTCCCTTGATGTTGAGGAACGGGATGCCGCCGTCGTTGAAGAAGTAGAGCGCCAGGATCGACAGCAGCATCAGCACCGATCCGGCGAGGGTGTAGAGGAAAAACTTGATCGCGGCGTAGAGCTTTCGCGGGCCGCCCCAGATGCCGATGATGAAGTACATCGGCACGAGCATCACTTCCCAGAAGACGTAGAAGAGGAAGAAGTCGAGGGCGCAGAAGGTGCCGATCATCCCCGTCTGCAGGAGGAGCAGCAGGATGTAGTACTCCTTCTGGCGATGGTCGATGGCGCCGAACGACGAGTAGATGGCGATGAGGCCGGTCAGGGTCGTGAGGAGGATCAGCAGCAGCGCGATGCCGTCGATGCCGAACGAGTACTTCACGCCGATCGCGGGGATCCAGTCGTACACCTCGCGAAACTGAAAGAGCCTCGAGCCGGTTCCGTGCGCGTCGAAATAGAGCCAGAGCGGAATGGAGAGGAGGAAGTCGATCGCCGCGACCGCGGTCGCCATCGCCTTGATGGCGCCTGTATTCGCCTTATTGACGAAGAAGGCGATCAGGACGGCGCCGACCAGCGGGACATAAGTGATGATCGATAGGATCGGTACCGTGGGGTTGTCGTAAATGCCCATGCTCTCCTCAGGTGCCGCTAGTGGATACGACCGGGTTGCGAGGTTTCGAGGTTGCGAGGTTTCGCTCCACCGCGTAACCCCGCGACCTCGTAACCTCGTAACCCTTCGTCATTCGATCGTTCCTAAGGCTTCGTAAACAAATACACGATCGTGATCAGGACGATGCCGCCGCCCATGATCAACGCATAGTTCTGAACCAGTCCGCTCTGCATCTTGCGGATGAATGACGAGCCGCCGCGCGCCGCCGCGCCGACTCCGTTGACCGCGCCGTCGACGATGTACTTGTCGAAGAGCGAGGAGCCCTCGCCCGCGAGCAGCACGGTGACGTGGCGCGTGAGGTTGACGAGGCCGTCGATCACGTACGTGTCGAAGAGCGAGAAGAACTTCGCCAGCGCGACCGTGAAGCCGATCGCGGTCGCGTTGTACAGCTCGTCCACGTAGTACTTGTTCTGCAGCATTGCGTGGATCGGAGGGAACGTCGTCGCGAGCCGCTTCGCGGTCGTCCACTGCTGGTCTTTGAGGTAGAGGCGGCGCGCCAGGAAGATCCCGAACAGCGCGATGGCGACGGAAATGAGCATCAGCGTCACTTCGAGCGCCGCCGGCGATTCCGCGAACTCGAAATGCTGCGCGCCGAGCGGCGGAAGGACCGGCTCGAGCCAGCGCTGGAAGCGCGTCGGATGCGAGCCGCCGAGGATCGCCGGGACTCCGACGAAGCCGCCGACGACGGCGAGAATGGCGAGGACCCAGAGGATGCCGGTCATCGACGCCGGCGACTCGTGCGGGTCGTGCCCGTGTTCGACGTGGTGCCCGTGAGCCTTGTCGGTGTGCTCATCTCCCTGATCGAGGTGCCGCTGGTCGGGGATGAGGTTGTGCCCGCCGTGCTCCGGCTCCGATTGCTCGATGCCGATCCCCTGACGGCCGCGGTACTCGCCCGCGAAGGTCATGAAGTAGAGGCGGAACATGTAGAAGGCGGTGAGGCCCGCCGTGACCGCGCCGATGATCCAGAGGATCTTCGAGTACTGGAACGTGCTGCCGAGAATCTCGTCCTTCGAGACGAAGCCGGCGAGAGGCGGGATGCCGGCGATCGCGATGCAGGCGATGAGCATGGTGCGATGCGTCGACGGCATGTACTTCCGCAAGCCGCCCATCTTCCGCATGTCCTGCTCGCCGCCGCAGCCGTGAATGACCGAGCCGGCGCCGAGGAAGAGGCATGCTTTGAAGAACGCGTGCGTCATCACGTGGAAGATCGCGGCGGTGAATGCTCCGACGCCCGCGGCGAGGAACATGTAGCCGAGCTGCGAGACGGTGGAGTACGCGAGGACTTTCTTGATGTCGGTCTGCGCGAGGCCGATCGTCGCGGCGAAGAGCGCCGTGATCGCGCCGATCGTTGCGACCGTGCCCATCGCGACCGGCGACATCCGGAAGAGAACGTTCGACCGCACGACCATGTAGACGCCGGCCGTGACCATCGTCGCGGCGTGGATCAGTGCGGAGACCGGAGTCGGGCCGGCCATGGCGTCCGGCAGCCAGACGTACAACGGGATCTGCGCCGACTTGCCGCAGGCGCCAACGAAGAGCAGAAGGCAGATCGCCGTGGCGGCGCCGGTATACGCGGCCGGATGCGCGCTGGCGAGCGCGAAGACGCGCGTGTAGTCGGTCGTGCCGAAGGTGTTGCTGATGAGGAAGACGCCGAGGATGAAGCCGAAGTCACCGATGCGGTTCGTGATGAACGCTTTCTTGCCCGCGTCCGCGGCGAAGTTCTTGTCGTAGTAGAAGCCGATCAGGAGGTACGAGCAGAGGCCGACACCCTCCCACCCGACGAACATGACCATGTAATTGCTGCCCAGGACGAGCAGCAGCATCATGAACATGAAGAGGTTCAGGTAGGTGAAGAAGCGGGTGTATCCCGTCTCGTGCGACATGTACCCCGTCGCATAGACGTGGATCATGAAGCCGACGCAGGTGACGATGAGGAGCATCGTCGCCGAGAGGGTGTCGATGCGGAACGCGAAGTCGACGCTCATGTCGGCGAGGAAGTTGCCAACGTGGCCGAGGCCCGTCGAGATCCAGCGGTAGTAGACGTGCTGGTACGCCGCCTCGGTGCCGCCCGACGCGTACGTCCAGACGGTGTAGAGCGCGAGGAGCGCGGAAAGGCCGGTCGAGCCGAGGGCGACGGCGTTCGTGAGGGTGCGGTTCTTCGGCGTCAGCGGATTCGCGAACGCACGCGTCCCGTTGATCAGCGCGCCGAGCGCCGGAAGGAGCGGGATGGCGAGCAGGATCGCCGGGTTAACCATGCAGCTCCTTCACCTCATCGATGTTCACGGTGCTGCGCAGCCGATACAACTGGATGATGATCGCGAGACCGACGGCCGCTTCGCCCGCGGCAACGGTGATGACGAAGATCGCGAACACCTGGCCCTCGAGCGTCGAGAGCTGGTTGGAAAAGGCGACGAGATTGATGTTGACGGCGTTGAGCATCAGCTCGATGCACATCAGCACCGTGATCATGTTGCGGCGGATGATCACGCCGACGAGGCCGACGGAGAAGAGCGTGGCCGAGAGCATCAGGTAGGCGGCGGTGCTAGGCATGTCGATTACGCACTGAGCGCCTCCTTCACTTCGCGCTCCGTCTCGACCCGCGCGAGCATGTAGTCGGGCGCGGTCTCTTCTTCGGTCGCGGAGAGCTCGCGCTTTCCGATGACGATCGCGCCGATCATGGCGACGAGCAGGAAGAGCGAGGCGACTTCGAACGGAACGAGGTAGTCGGTATACAGCGCGTTGCCGATCGCCTCGGAGTTGCCGACGATGTGGTGGCGAACGACTCTGGTACGAGTGACGGTGCCGTTTGCCGCGACGCTCTTCTTCGTGCGGTGCGTGTCGACGCTTCGGAGCTCCCGCGCGTTGTAGATCGGGTCGTGGAACTCGCCCGGCCGCACCATCGCGGCGAAGATGACGAACACCCCGAGGCCGACCGCGATGCCGGGGACGACGTACTTCGTCACCATGGGTTCATCAGGGAGGTGCCGCACGTTGATGAGCATGACGACGAAGAGGAACAGCACCATGATGCCGCCCGCATAGACGAGCACCTGCACCGCGCCGACGAACTCGGCCCCCTTCATCACGAACAGCGTCGCGACGCAGAGGAAGGTGATGAGGAGAAAGATCGCGGAGTGCACCGGGTTGCGCATCATCACGACCAGGAGCGACGACGCGACCGCGATCGTGCCGATCACGAGGAAGACGAGCAGCGGCATATTCGCGGTGATCGCGTCCACTATTCTTCGGCTCCCTTCGCCGGCAGGATCGCCGGCGCCACGCCGGGCTCGGGAAGTCCCGTGTACCGCGGACGGTCCTCCCAGTACTCGAGCTCCTGCATGTTGAAGTACAGATCATTCCGGTCGTACGACGCCAGCTCGTAAGTCTTCGTCGTCAGCCAGATCGATTTCGGTTTCGTCGGGCAGGCCTCTTCGCAGAGCGCGCAGAACATGCAGCGCTTGACGTCGATGTCGTAGCGGTCGAGGACCTTCAGCTTCTTCATCTTCCCGTCGACTTCACGCTGCTCGTCGTGGACGTCGATGTAGATGATGTCGATCGGGCACGCCACCGCGCACAGCTTGCACGCGATGCAGCGGTCGTAGTTGAAGCGGAACATGCCGCGGAAGCGGTCGGCCGGCTCGAGCCGCTCTTCGGGATAGCGGATCGTCACCTTCGGCTTGAAGAGCTCGCGGAGCGTCGTCTTCAGGCCCTCGAACATGTCGAGGAGGAGGAACTTGTCCGTCCACCTGTTCTTCGGATGTTCAACCAGCATGAGCAGGAACCCTCCGCGCGGGCTTCGCGCTGCGCGTGAGCAGGAAGAGCGTGAACGCGATGATCGCCGCGCCGGCGATCGAGAGGACGACCTCACCTAGCCAATGCCAGATGCCGCCCACTTCGACGGCCGGCAGCGCCAGCAGGATGATGCCGGTGAAGAAGATGTTCGCGAGCGCCAGCGGGATCATCCACTTCCACCCGAGGTCCATGAGCTGGTCGAAGCGGAAGCGCGGGAACGTGGCGCGGAACCAGATGTAGACCATCATGATCGCCATCACCTTCGCGATGAAGATCGCGGCGCCGATGAGGCCACCGACGATCCCGAGCTTCGCGAGCGACGTCGTCGTGATCCCCCACTCCGCGATGCAGAGCGTCCAGCCGCCGAGGTACAGGACGGTGAAAAGGCAGCAGTTGACGAGCATGCCGGAGTACTCGCCGAGCATGTAGAAGGCGAACTTCATCGCCGAGTACTCGGTGTGGTAACCGGCGACGAGCTCCGACTCCGCTTCCGGCAGGTCGAACGGCGTGCGGTTGTTCTCCGCGTTCATCGCGACGAAGAAGCAGAAGCAGCCGACGAGCTGCGGGAAGAGATTCCAGACGTGCATTTCCTGGTAGCGCACGATCTTCACGAGGTCGAGCGAGCCGCTGATCATCAAGACGCCGACGATCGAGAGGCCGAACGGCACTTCGTACGACACCATCTGAGCCGCGCTGCGGAGCGCGCCCATGAGCGAGTACTTGTTGTTAGACGCCCAGCCGCCGAGGATGATCCCGTAGACGCTGGTCGAGGTGAGCGCGAGGATCAGCAGCAGTCCGACGTTGACGCGCGTCGGCGCGAATGTCGGCGGCGGACCGTACGGAATCAGGCAGAAGACGATGAGCGCCGGGAGGATCGACATCATCGGCCCGAGGTAGTAGGCGACCTTTTCGGCGCTGGTCGGGACGATGTCTTCTTTCAGGAGGAACTTGATCGGGTCGGCGATGATCTGGCCGAGGCCCCACGGGATGCCGATCTCGCTACCGACGCGGTTCGGGCCGAGACGCGCCTGCATGAGCCCGAGCAGCCGCCGCTCGATCCAGTTCATCGCGGCCACGATGGCCTGGACGATGATGAAGGCGACGAGGAACTTGACGAGGGGCCAGATGAGGTAGTGCATCCAGGGATTGATCATCTGTCCACCTTCCCGCCGAGGAAATTGAAAATTGAAAATTGAAAATTGAAAAAACGACAGACGTTCTCACCCTTTTTCAATTTCCAATTTTCAATTTTCAATTGAATCACCGGTCCACCTCACCGAGCACGATATCGATGGTCCCGATGAGCGCCACCAGATCCGAGACGAGGTGCCCCTTCGCCATCGCGGGCAGCGCCTGCAAGTTGACGAACGACGGCGGACGGACGCGGAGGCGGTAGGCGCTCTGCGACTTGCCATCGCTGACGATGTAGTACCCGAGCTCCCCTTTGGGCGACTCGATCGAGTGATAGACCTCGCCTTCCGGCGGACGGACGACGCGCGAGATCTTGGCCTTGATGTCGCCCGCGGGAGTCTCTTTGATCAGCGGGATGCACTGTCTGAGGATGTGGTTGGACTGCCGCATCTCTTCCATGCGCACCAGGTAGCGGTCGTAGGTGTCGCCGTTCTTCCCGATCGGGATCTCGAACTGCAGCTCGGGATAGCACTCGTACGGCTGCGCGCGGCGGAGGTCCCACTCGACGCCCGACCCTCGTAGCGGCGGACCGGTGATGCCCCACTCGATCGCTTCTTCCGGCGACAGCACGCCGATGCCGACCGTGCGGCGCTTCCAGATGCGGTTGTTCGTCAGCAGCGACTCGTACTCGTCGACCGCCGGATCGAAGATGCCGACGAAGCGCTCGAGATCGTCGAGCCACCCCTCGGGCAGATCGTCCGGCATGCCGCCGATGCGCATGCAATTGAGCGTCAGCCGCGCGCCGCAGTAGCTCTCGAACAGATCGAGGACCTGCTCGCGCTCGCGGAAGCAGTAGAAGAACGGCGTCATCGCGCCGATGTCGATGGCATGCGTGGCGAGCCAGAGGAGGTGCGACGAGATCCGCTGCAGCTCGGAGAGGATCACGCGCATGAGCTGCGCACGCTTCGGGATCTGCGCCGTGACGCCGAGAAGCTTTTCGACCGCCTCGACGAAGCCGAGGTTGTTCGTCGCCGAGGCGACGTAGTCCATGCGATCCGTGTGCGGGATGCACTGCGGATAGTTCATGTTTTCGAACAGCTTCTCGGTGCCGCGGTGGAGGTAGCCGATGATCGGCTTCGCGTCGACGATCCGCTCGCCGTCGACTTTCAGCAGGACGCGGAGCACGCCGTGCGTCGACGGGTGCTGCGGCCCGAAGTTGATCTCCATCTCGTGCACGTCGAACATCTAGGCTTTCCCTCCCGACGCCACGAGTTGCTTGAGCATTGATTCGGTTTCCGCTTCGCCAGGGACGCAGAGCGTGAGGTCCTTCGTCTCGCCTTTGGCGATCGCTTCCGCGTAGCCTTCGCAGTCCCAGCCGCACGCGGTGCAGTCGGTCTGCGCCATCGCGGCGAAGAGCTTGTCTTTGAGGGAGCCGGCCTTGGCGAGCTCCATCCGCTCCGTGAGCGGCTTGTCAGGGTCGTGCCACGGCGCTTCTTCCGTCGGCTTCGCGGAGTCGGCGACGACGCCGGCAAGCTCCGGCGCGGGCGCTTTCTTTTCCGCGACGCCGCCGGCGATCTGCGCGGGCGGCCACTGGCCGTACCGCGTCCAGTCGCCTTGATGAACGTTGACGTCCTTCACATCTTTGCCGGTCGATCCCGCCTTCGGGCCGCCACCCTCCGGGAACACCTCGGGGTAGATGCGCGCGCCGGTATCGATGCCGCGGATCGGGAAGTCTTTGCGCAGCGGATAGCCGTTGAAGCCTTCCCACATCAGGATGCGCTCCAGGTTCGGGTGGCCTTCGAAGATGATCCCGAACATGTCGTACGCCTCGCGCTCGTGCCAGTTCGCCGTCTTCCAGACCCCCGAGACCGACGGGATCTTCTCGTTCGTGAGCGCGCGGAGACGAAGGCGTTGGTTTCTCGAGAATGAATAGAGGGTGTACGAGACGCCGAAACGCGGGCCCGCGTGGCCGGGATACTTCGAGTAGTCGATGCCGGCGAGGTCGACGAGGTAGTTCCAGCCGTCGTTCTTGAACGTCTGCGCCACTTCGACGATGCGGGCCGCGTCGACGATGAGCGTGATCTCGCCGGCGAACTCCTTGGCGTCGGTGTACGCGTCCCACGCTTTCGAGACGGGGATCACGACGAGCGGATCGCGTTTGATGTCGTTCGCGTCGCGCTTCGGCGGACCGGCCGGCGCGGCCGGCTTCGCGGGGGGAGTGTGAGGCGTTTCGCTCACCCCTCGAACTCCTTCCCTGCCTCGGTCATCAGCTTCTTCAGCTCGTCGAGCGTCTCTTCTTCGCCCGGCACGCAGAGCGTGACGTCTTTCGTTTCACCGCTGGCCAGCGCCGCGCCGTAGCCTTCGCAATCCCAGCCGCACGCGCCGCAGTCGGTCTGCGCCATCGCGGCGAAGAGCTTCGTCTTCAGGTCACCGCCGGCCGCGAGCTCCATGCGCTCCGGCAGCGTGAGGTTTTCGTTGTGGAAGGGGGGACCGGAGGGAGTGGGAGCTGGGGTTTCGGGCGCGGCTTCGACGGCAGTTTCGGGTTCGTGTAGGGTGCGGCTCTCAGCCGCACCTTGGGCCGGCTGAGAGCCGGCCCCTACACTGGGAGCCGGAGTCTTTGCCTCTGCCTTTGGTTTCTCCACTGCCGGCGCGCGCTTCACGCCGCTGATCGGCGCCGGCTTGAGCTGCGCCTGTTCGGCGCGCAGCGCCGGTCCTTCGTGCACCGGCCGGATCTGGTCGCGCACCGCGGCGCGCGCGAAGTCGTACGCCTCTCCTCCTTTGCGGAGGATGTGCATCTTCTCGATCTTCTTCTGGAGCTCCATCAGCCCCCAGATCAGCGCCTCGGGACGCGGCGGGCAGCCGGGAATGTAGACGTCGACGGGGATGAGCCGGTCGACGCCCTGCGTCACGGCGTACGTGTCGTACGGACCGCCGCAGGTGGCGCACGAGCCCATCGCGATGACCCACTTCGGGTCGGGCATCTGGTCCCAGAGCCGGCGGACGATCGGCGCCATCTTTTCGGTCACCGTGCCGCTGACGATCATCAGATCCGCTTGACGCGGTGTCGCACGGAAGACCTCGGCGCCGAAACGCGCCATGTCATGCCGCGGGTCGAGCACCGCCATCATCTCGATGGCGCAACAGGCGAGGCCGAACTGCATCGGCCACAACGAGGACTTGCGAGCCCAGTTGAAAAATTTATCGACCGTGGTGGTGAGGACGTTCTCGTCGAAGCGAGCCTCGATCAGACCCATGTGAGGACCTTCCGCTTCCAGGCGTAGAAGTACCCGATGAGGAGAATCGCGAGGAAAACCGCCATCTCAACGGCTCCGAACCAGCCGAGCTGTTTGAAACGGATCGCCCAGGGGAAGAGGAAGATCGTCTCGACGTCGAACACGATGAACAGCACCGCGATCAGGAAGTAGCGGACCGAGAAGCGGTGGTCGAACGCCAGGGAGGTCGCCGGGACGCCGCACTCGTAAGGTTCGAGTTTGACCTTGTTTGCGCGCGATGCCCGGAAAATCGGCGCCAGGATGAATAACGTCAGGATCGGCACGGACAGGACGATGATCGCCGCCACCAGTATCACTGAGTAATTGGCCATACTTTGTCTGAAAAGACCGCCGGTATTGTAAACGCCGAGTTCCAAGAGTCAATTAAAAGAGAACGCGCTCGAAGGACCACGCATCCTCCCCCATCGACTTGACTTGCGCGAGAACGCGGATGTCGTGGCCGATTCCGTCGGGGAGGACGAGCTGACGCGCCTCGTCGCGCTGCTGCATCAGCTCGACCGAGGCGGTTTCCAGCTCGGTAACCGGCCGGAAAAGGTCATGCTCGGTGGCGCCGAGGGCGAGGAGAAACTTCGCCTGGCGGTCGAAAAAGCGGGTGGAGAAGCCGTGCGCTTCGCCCGCTCGAATGAGATCGGTGAAGTTGATGTGCGCCGTCAGGTCCTGCTCGCCGGGGTTCGCGAGGAGGTCGCGTGTGACGAGCTGTCGCGAATAGGCGGCGGCGGTCCCGAAGCGGCGCGCGCGCGAGTGGAAGAGCTTTTCCCCCGGGTAGCCGTAGTCGAAGGTGACGATGAGGCCGCGCTCGACGATGCGGGCGATGTCGGCGTAGAGCGCTTCCCACTCGAGCGAGACGTCGGCGAACTGGCCGTCGGCGAGCTGAATGCCCCGCGACGCAAAGTAGTCGCCGTATCGCGGCTCCGCCTCGTGCTCGGTCCATTCGAGGTTCTCGTCGACCCATAGCTCGTGCAGGTCGTCGCCGCGTTTCACGAGCCGCGCGAACGGGAGGGCGTCGAACAATTCGTTGCTGAGGATGAGGTGCGCGCCGCCGCGCGGGATGTCGTCGATCGTCCGGAAGTCGGCGTTCGTGCGATCGACCCCGATATATCGCGCTCCGCCGATCGCCGATAGCTCACCGATGAGCCTTCCGTCGCCGCAGCCGATGTCCACGATCGTGCACACGTCGTCCTCGGCACGGCTCAAGAATTCGCGAACCAGCTTTCCCAAAGTGAACGAAAAAACGGACGAAAGGTGCGGGGAGGTGACGAAATCACCCTCCCGGCCGACCGGATTCCGCCCGCTGGTGTAGTAGCCGTGCTCGGGGTGATAAAGAGCGACCTCGACAAAATCGCGGAACGGTAAGTCGCCATGCTCCAGCATGTTACGAAGGACGCGGACCATCGCGGAAGGCTCTGTCACAACCGTCGAAGGATACACCGTGGCATCTGGGTTGAAACCACTTGCGCCCGGACATTGGAGGGAAGGCCCATGAAACAGCTCATCGCAACGATCCTGACCGTCTTGCTCGCAGCCCCGCTTTTCGCGCAGACGACCACGGATGACCATCAGAAAACGAAATCAGGCGCCGCCATCGGCGCCGCCGCCGGCGCGATCCTCGGCGCCGTCATCGGCAACAACCACGGCCATCACAGCTCGAAGCGCGGAGCGGTGGTCGGGACGCTCGCGGGCGGCGCGGCGGGAGCCATCGTCGGCGCGATGATGGACAAGCAGGAGCGCGAGCTCCGTCAGATCAACGGCGTCAACGTGACGCGCACCGCCGGCAACGAGCTGAAGGTGACCGTCCGCAATGACGTTCTCTTCGACTTCAACTCGGCGTCGCTGCGTTCCGCGTCGCGTGAGTCGCTGCGCGAGATGGCGGGCGTGTTCGACCGCTACCCGAACACGACGATCCGCGTGGAAGGCTTCACCGACTCGATCGGCAGCGCGTCGTACAACGAGCGTCTCTCGGAACGCCGCGCCGACTCGGTCTCGAACTATCTGGAAAACCTCGGCGTCCACGGCGATCGCATCGATGCGATCGGCTACGGCGAGTCGCACGCGCGCGCGACGAACAGCACCGCGAGCGGCCGTCAGCTCAACCGCCGCGTCGAGATCCACATCATCGCGAATCAGGCGTAATACAGTGCTCTGTGCACAGTGCACGTTGCACTGTGCACAGGAGGTCCTCATGATCCGCAAGGCTTCAGTTCTTCTCCTGGCGACGCTGTTTGTCGCCGCATGCACCACCACCGATCCGAACGATCCGAACGCGAACGCAAAACGCGGTGCCGGCGTCGGAGCGGCGGCAGGCGCCATCGTCGGCGCGATCCTCGGCAATCAGGGCGGCAACTCGCGCACCGGCGCGGTCGTCGGCGCGGCGGTGGGAGCAGCCATCGGCGGCGCCAAAGGCCACTCGATGGATCAGCAGCAGAAAGAGCTGCAGCAGATCCCGAACGTCGAGGTGACGCGTCCGGCCGAGAACCAGATCGACGTCCGCCTCACGAGCGACATCCTCTTCGACTTCAACGCGTCCGACCTCCGGCCGGATGCTCGTGCGACGCTGAACCAGCTCGCCGACAACTTCTCGCGCTATCCCGACGAGATCTTCGACATCGAGGGGCACACCGACTCGGTCGGCACGCACGAGTACAACATGGCGCTGTCGCAGCGCCGCGCCGACTCGGTCGCCGATTACCTCGAGTTGCAGCGCGTCCCGCGCCAGCAGATCCATCCGATCGGCTTCGGCCCCGACCAGCCGAAAGCGACGAACGACACGCCGGAAGGGCGCCAGCTCAACCGCCGCGTCGAGATCCACATCCGCTCAAACACGCCGCAGGGCTGATTCGACGATCCGGCGGATATTCGCGTCGAAGGTGGGGCGGCCCCAGAGGGCGCCGCCCGCCCAGAGACCAGGGTTCGAGTTCAGCTCCAGCACGTAAATCCGCTCCTCGGAATCGACGCGCACGTCCATCGTGGCGTAGCCGGTGACGCCGAGGATGCGCATCGAGTCGCGAATCAGCCGGCCCAGCTCGCGTGTCGTCTTACGGGGCATCTTCACGCGATCGCGCGTGACGCGCTGTGCCGTTCGCACGCGCGGGTTGATGCGGATCGCCTCCGTCTTGAATCCCCATCCGTCGGCGAACGCCCACTCGGCGACGCCGGTCAGGCGCGGCATTCCGTTCCTGCCATCCACCGCGCCGACGCGGATCTCCCGGCCGACGATGAACTCGTCGCAGACCGCCGGCATCTCGAAGCGTTTCCAGATCCGCGCGGCGAGGCGGCCGACCGCCGACCGTTTCCTTACGACACTGTCGGCGTAAACACCGGCGGACGCCGCCGACTCCGCGGGCTTCACGATGTACGGCGGATCGAAGTCGATCCGCGGCTTCGATCCGGGATCGAACGCCACGAACCGCGGCACCCGAACGCCGCCGGCACGGAGCAGCGCGCGTGAGCGCACTTTGTCGTTCGCCAGCGCAATGGCGCCGGAGCCGGAGCCGGTGAACGGGATGCCGAGGAACCCGAGCGCGCCGGCGAACGGCGCCTCGAGCGGCGTCGCCGAAAACGCCAGGTTGAAGACGACGTCGGGGCGGATCGAGCGGAGCTCGTCGAGCGTGCGCGTGCTGTCGGCGTGAGCGCGGACGAGATGAACGGGCCGGTAGAGCCGGCACAACGCCTCGAGCACGGACGCGTCGTAACTGGCGAAAGCGGTGGAGATACGCGACCCGGAGATCGCACCTCCGACGCGATGATCGACGACGCAGGCAACCGAGAGCGAGGTCTTACGCAGAGATGGAATTGTCGCCATTTCGCGCTGAGGCCGCAATGCGGGTAGAATCGCGCGCCCTGGCCCGTCAAGTCCAACCTATACGGGACGGGTGCACACCTGTAACAACTCAATACGGAGGAACTATGAAGTCTTGGGTCACGCGTACGCTGATCCTGACCCTGCTGGTCGTGTCATTCGCGCCGCTCGCGATTGCACAAGAAGCGCGCACCGAGGCGAACCTCGTGCTGCCGGACCTGCACAGCGTGAGCTTCCTCGGCATCAGCGGTCAGACGCTGCTGTCGTTCGGTCTCATCGTCTGCGTTCTCGGCATGCTGTTCGGCCTCGTCATCTTCATGCAGCTCAAGAACCTTCCCGTGCATCGCTCGATGCGCGAGATCTCGGAGCTGATCTACGAAACGTGCAAGACCTACCTGACGACGCAGGGCAAATTCATCCTGCTCCTCGAGGTCTTCATCGGGGCGATCATGATCGTCTACTTCGGCTTCCTGCGGCACTACGAGGTCGCGAAAGTCGTCACGATCCTGATCTTCAGCCTCATCGGCATCGGCGGCAGCTACGGCGTCGCCTGGTTCGGCATCCGCGTGAACACGTTCGCGAACTCGCGGTCGGCGTTCGCGTCGCTGCGCGGGAAGCCGTTCCCGACCTACGAGATTCCGCTGAAAGCCGGCATGTCGATCGGCACGATGCTCATCTCGGTCGAGCTCGTGATGATGCTCTGCATCCTGCTGTTCGTTCCGCGCGACTACGCGGGGTCGTGCTTCATCGGCTTCGCGATCGGCGAGTCGCTCGGCGCCGCGGCGCTCCGCATTGCGGGCGGCATCTTCACGAAGATCGCCGACATCGGCTCCGACCTCATGAAGATCGTCTTCAACATCAAGGAAGACGACGCGCGCAACCCCGGCGTCATCGCCGACTGCACAGGCGACAACGCGGGCGACTCGGTCGGCCCCACCGCCGACGGTTTCGAGACCTACGGCGTCACCGGCGTCGCGCTCATCACGTTCATCCTCCTCGCGGTCCTCGACACGACCGTGCAGTCGCAGCTCCTGGTCTGGATCTTCGCGATGCGCGTGATCATGATCATCACGTCGGTCGTGTCGTACTGGATCAACGCGGCCATCGCCAAGGTCAAGTACGCGAACGCCGACACGTTCAACTTCGAGCATCCGCTGACGTCGCTCGTGTGGCTGACGTCGATCATTTCGATCGGCTTCACCTTCCTCATCTCGTATCTCCTGATCCCGAACCTCGGCGGCGATGCGACGATGTGGTGGAAGCTCTCGTCGATCATCACCTGCGGCACGCTTGCCGGCGCGATCATCCCGGAGCTCGTGAAGGTCTTCACGTCGACCGAATCGCGGCACGTCCGCGAGATCGTCACCGCGTCGCGCGAAGGCGGCCCGTCGCTCAACATCCTCGCCGGCTTCATCGCGGGCAACTTCAGCGCGTACTGGATGGGCCTCGTCATCGCGATCCTGATGGGCGTCGCCTCCTGGATCAGCGGCCAGTTCCCCGCGAACACGATGCTCGCACCTGCCGTCTTCTCATTCGGCCTCGTGGCATTCGGCTTCCTCGGCATGGGTCCCGTGACGATCGCGGTCGACTCGTACGGTCCGGTGACGGACAACGCGCAGTCGGTCTTCGAGCTCTCGACCATCGAGACCCTCCCCGGCATCGAAGAGGAGGTCCACCGCGACTTCGGCTTCCGGCCGGTGTTCGGCAAGGCGAAGGACTACCTCGAAGCCAATGACGGCGCGGGCAACACCTTCAAGGCGACCGCGAAGCCGGTGCTCATCGGCACGGCGGTCGTCGGCGCGACGACGATGATCTTCTCGATCATCATGATGCTCACAAACGGCCTCAAGGAGAACATGGACAAGCTTTCGCTTCTCCATCCGCAGTTCCTCCTCGGCCTCATCGTGGGCGGCGCGGTGATCTACTGGTTCACCGGCGCGGCGACGCAGGCGGTGTCGACCGGCGCCTACCGCGCGGTCGAGTTCATCAAGGCGAACATCAATCTCGACTCGACCGTCACCAAGGCCTCGGTCGAAGACTCGAAGAAAGTCGTCGAGATCTGCACGCAGTACGCGCAGAAGGGGATGTTCAACATCTTCCTCACCGTCTTCTTCTCGACGCTCGCCTTCGCCTGCTTCGAGCCGTTCTTCTTCATCGGCTACCTCATCTCCATCGCGCTCTTCGGCCTCTACCAGGCGATCTTCATGGCGAACGCCGGCGGCGCCTGGGACAACGCGAAGAAGATCGTCGAGGTCGAACTGAAGGAGAAGGGGACTCCCCTTCACGCTGCATGCGTCGTCGGCGACACGGTCGGCGATCCGTTCAAGGACACCTCCTCGGTCGCGATGAACCCGATCATCAAGTTCACGACGCTCTTCGGCCTCCTCGCCGTCGAGCTCGCGGTCGAGATGACGAAGGCGGGACAGGGCGGCCTCACCCTGATCCTCTCCGCGGTCTTCCTCCTGATCTCGATGGTGTTCGTGTATCGCTCTTTCTACGGAATGCGCATCGGCTCGGCAGAGACCGAGGCGTAGTCAGCAGATTTTGTAGGGCAACTTTTTCGTCGGGCCGCGACTCACCTCGCGGCCCGACGTGATCGCGGCGGCGACGATCCGGCATGCGATGGAGCGATTCGCGTTGGGCGCGGGCGTGAACGCACCGCCGTCCGCCGTGTTCCGAAGTGCGGATACGGTATTCGCACGTGCGTCGGTCGTGCGACGCAATGCCGGCGGCCGTGTTGACACGCGCGTCGGCCGTGTTCGCAGTTGCGTCGGCGACGATCCGACGTGCGGACGGAGCGAATCGCGCTGCGGACGGGGGCGAACGCACCGTCGTTCGCCGTATTCGCACCTGCGTCCGTCGTGTTACGCGATGGCGTCCGTCCTATTCGCACGTGCGGCGGCCTTGTTCGCAATGCGGTTGGCCGCCGACGCAGGTGCGAACGCGACCGACGCAACTACGTAGCGCGGCCGACGCAGGTGCGAGCGGCGCAGACGCAAGTCCGTACACGGCCGTCGGCAGCGCGTAACAAGACCGACGGTACCTGGGACACATCCGACTGTACGGCGTCGGTTGTCATTCCCACCCGGGCCGGCATCCGCCGCGGCGCGGAGCGTCGCCGCCACGCGGACGGCTGCGACGGCCGCACCGGGTTCGGAGACGTCGTCAAGCGCGGCGCCGCGATCGCCGGCGACGCCGAGGTCGCCTCACAACGCTCTCGGCGAGACCGCGGTGTTCCTCGTGATCTCGATGGTGTTCGTGTATCGTTCTCTACGGAATGCGCATCGGCTCCGCAGAGTCCGAGGCGTAGTCAAAGCAAGTTTTTCGTCGGGCCGCGACTCACCTCGCGGCCCGACGTGTATTCAGGGAGACGGATATGAAACGAATCGTCATCGCACTTCTGCTACTCATCGCCACCACCGCGTTCGGAGACGTCGTCAAGCGCGGCGCCGCCATCGCCGGCGACGCCAAGGTCACCTCGCTCGCCGACGTCCTCGCGAAGCCCGACTCGTTCAAGGACAAGACGGTCGTCGTCGAAGGCGTCGTCAGCGCCAACTGCACGGAGATGGGCTGCTGGATGCAGATCGCTCCGACCGCCGACGCGAAGCAGACCATGCACGTCACGTTCAAGGACTTCGCCTTCTTCGTCCCGACGACCTCGAAAGGGATGAAGGCGCGCGCCGAGGGTGTCGTGAGCGTCGAAACGTTGTCGAAGGAAGAGGCGGATCACATGGCCGGCGAAGGCGCGAAGTTCCAGCGCAACGCGGACGGGACCGTCACGCAGGTCAGCTTCGTCGCGAAAGGCGTCGAGCTCACGAAGTAGCTTTGGAGCGGCGGACGCCTCGTCCGCCGCAGTTACCGCGACTGCTCGAAGAACGCGACCAGCTTCGGCGAAAACGCTGATGCGTCGAGGCGCGCGGAGCGATTGAGCTTGCGCGCTTCGCGGAAGTCGGCGGCAGCATTCGCAAGCAGCGGCGCCGGCGCGCGCGACAGCATCGCGCGCGTGTAGCGCGTGCAGCCGCGGAGGAGAAACGCCTCGGCAGTTGGCTTCTGCGCCAGCATCGCGTTCAGAAGCTGCTCGCTCGCCGCGAAGTCGCCGCGCGCGAATGCGCGGTACGCCGGCTCGATCGGATTCACGCGCGGGGCGGTCACCGTCACCGGCTTCGATTTCGCGAGAAGCTCTCTCGCATGCTGCTCCTGCGCTTTGACGCGGGCATCGACTGAGGCTTCGCTTTCGACCGGAACAGGAGCGGGAACTGGTGGCGGCGCCGCCGGCTCCAGCCTCGGCACATTGATCGTCTTCGAAGGCGCGAGCGTGATCTGCGGTTGCGGCACCACCGGCTTCGGCTTCGCCGCGGCGGCGGCCTTCACGCGCTTCGCCTCATCGGCCGCGGTGACGAAGAGCTCCCGCGCCTGATTCGCGCCGTCGGCGGCGTGCTGATACACCTGACCGTCGTTGCCGGCGCGATTGAAGTCGGCGAGCGCCTGCTCCAGCTTCCGCTTGCCGTTGCGATACGACTCGAATCGATCGCCGCCTGCGCCGACCGCCTCCATCTGCGCCGACATCGCGCGGCTCATCGCGGTGTCGGCGTTCTTCCGCGGCTCCGCCACCGCGTTGTGCGCCGCCTCCGCCTTCGCGCGCCGCGCCTGCGCCTCGAACTCGCGCATCCGTGCGTAGTACTCGGTCCCCTGCACGACCCCCTGCTCCTCGGAGACCTTCCACTCGCGCAACGCGCCGTCGTAGTCGTGCGTCTCGTATCGCGCAATCCCCAGCCAGAAGTGCGGAACGTAGTTCGGCCCCTCGGACGGCGCGGTCGCGATCGCATGCTGCAGCTCGCCGATCGCTGTCGCGTAGTCCTTCGCCTGCACCGCTTTCACGCCGTGCTGATAGGCGTTCATGGCAGCGACAGCGATCGCGGCGACGACGAGCAACGGCTTCACTGCGACGCTCCGAAGTCGGGCAGCGGTGCGCTCGCGGGATCGCGGAACTGGATGTCGAGCGCCGCGTCACGCTCGGACGTCACCTCGACCTTCTTCGTGATCGCGGTCGGAAACTGCGGATTGCGCAGCGTGATCTCGTAACGTCCCGGCGCGAGCTCGAGCGGCGCCGGCGTGAAGAGATTCGGACCGATGTCGATCGACTGTCCCGTCTCGACGTTCTTCACCGCCGTGATCTCGCCCCACGGGAAGGCATTGATCGCAACGCGGCCACGGGTGATCGGAACAACGGCCGCTGCGACGAGGGGCTTCGGTTTCAGCGCGATCGGTTCCTCGCGGTGACGGCTGAACAGCGCGAACGCTCCCGCGACCAGCAGCGCAAAGACGACGATGATCGCCGCCGCTGGAGATCGTTTCGGCTCAGGCGGTGACGGGATGGTCACCAACGGCTTCGTGAGAACGGTCTCCACCTCTGGAGCCGACAGGCGCGTCACCTCGTCCGTCACCTCCGTCGCGACGGGAATCTGTGCGGCGCCGCCGGTCTCGGGCAGCGTCGGCAGAATCCGCTCCAACTCGTCGGCGAATTCGCGCGCGGTGCGGAAACGACGCCCGCGGTCCTTCTCCAGCGCGCGGAAGATGAGCGCCTCGAGCTCCGGCGCGTCCGGGACCGTCGGATTGATCTCGCGCATCGGCTTCGGCCGCTCCGACGCGTGCATCATCAGATAGGAGTGCGGCGTGTCGGCCTGGAACGGCGGAACGCCGGCGAGCATCTCGTAGAGGACGATGCCGAACGAGTAGATGTCGGCGCGGCCGTCGATCCGGTCCCCCGCTTCGAGCATGCCGAGGTGCTCGGGGGAGCAGTACTTCCACTTCCCGACGAACATCCCGGTCTTGGTCTTCTCCTCGGTGGCGTCGCTGCCTTTCGCGATGCCGAGGTCGATGATCTTGACGCGCTCGTCCCGATCAACCTGCGCGATCATCAGATTCTCGGGACTGACGTCGCGGTGGACGATGCCGGCGCGGTGGATTGCATCGAGCCCGCGGAGCGCCTGGATCGCGAGCGTCGCGGCGTAGCGCGGAGCGAGTGGTCCGCGCGACTCGATCAGCTCGTGGAGATTCGTCCCCTCGATGAACTCCCAGACCATGTAGCGCGAGCCGTCGTCGAGCGTCGAGAAGTCGAACAGCGCCGCCACGTTCGGGTGCTGGATCTTCGTCGCGAGCCGCGCCTCGCGCAGGAACCGCTCGTGCGCCCCCGCCTCGCCCGCAATCGCCGAGCGCATCAGCTTGATGACGCGGACCGCGTTGAGGTGGAGGTGGAGGACCTTGTAGACCTCCCCCATCCCGCCGACGCCGAGCTGCGCCAGGACCTGGTACTTGCCGTCGAGCGGCTGCTCCAGATAGCGGCGCAGGAAGTCCGTGACCGGCTCGCCGCAGAAGGGACATGCCTTGAAAGCGGGGTCGATCTCGGATCTGCAATGGATGCAGAAGAAGGCCATGGGGATTCGGATTGCTTTACTTTGAATTATAACCGTCGCATGAAGGAGAAGACGTTCAGCGTCCGAACAACCGAGCGCGAGCAGATCGTCATCATCACCGACGAAGTGCAGCGCGCCCTCTCCGACTTCGCGAGCGGTGACGGGATCTGCACCATCATCGTTCCGCACACCACCTGCGCCATCTCGGTGAACGAGAACGCCGATCCCGACGTCCCGCGCGACCTGACCAACGCCCTCCGCGCCATGATCCCGAACGTCGACTTCCGCCACGGCGAGGGCAACTCCGACGCCCACCTCCTCTCCACCATCATCGGCACCTCGCTTTCCTGGCCGTATCGAGCCGCAAAGCTGGTTCTCGGCACGTGGCAGGGCATCTACTTCATCGAACTGGACGGACCGCGAACGAGAAAGGTGACGGTGTATGCCTGAGTGCTTAGTGGCTTAGTGCTTAGTGCTGAGGTTGCGAGATGCGCTTCCTAAGCTCCAAGCAACTCCGTCATCCTGAGCCGGCGTAGCGCGGCGAAGGATCTCCAAATGCGCTGCTCAAGCCACGTGCCGCGAATTCTGAGATCCTTCGCCGTCTACGCGGCTCAGGATGACGGACGCTAGAACTTGTTCAGAGTCTTCCTAAGCTCTAAGCACTAAGCTCTAAGCACTGAAATGAGCGAATCCTTCGACGTGATCGTCATCGGCGGTGGGACCGCGGGGCTCGTGACCGCATCCGGGTGCGCGCGGCTGGGGCGGAAGGTCGCGCTGATCGAGCGGGCGAAGCTGGGGGGCGACTGTCTTTGGACGGGGTGCGTGCCGACGAAGGCGCTGGTGGCGAGTGCGAAGCTGGCGCATCAGATGCGGAACGCACGGTCGTTCGGGCTGGAGGCGGTCGAGCCGCGGATCTCGCCGCGCGCGGTGATGGAGTCGATGCGCGACACACGTCGCGTCATCGAGCCTCACGACGCGCCGGAGAAGTTCCGCGGTCTCGGCATCGACGTCATCGAGGGCGACGCGAAGCTCGTGTCGCGCGACACGATCGAAGCGGCGGGCCGCAGGCTGACGGGAAAAGACATCGTCATCGCCACCGGATCGCGTACCGCTGTCCCTCCGATCGACGGGCTTGCCGAAGCGGGGTATCTCGATCATGCGAGCTTCCTCGACCGCGACGAGTTCCCCGCTTCGATCCTGATCCTCGGCGGCGGCTACATCGGCATCGAGTTCGCGCAGATCTTCCGCCGCTTTGGCTGCGACGTCACGGTCGTCGAGGCGGGCGACGAGATCGTGAACAAGGAAGACCACGATGTCATCGCGCTGGTGCGCAAGATCCTGACGTCCGAGGGGATCACGATCCGGACGAAGAGCAAGGTGACCGGCGTCCGTGTCACTGATGGGAAGAAAGTCGTACGCGTCGCCGACGGCGAGATTGGTGTCGACGAGATCTTCGTCGCGTCCGGCCGCCGCGGGAACACCGAGAACCTCGGCCTCGAAGCGCTCGGGATGAAGATGAACCATTCCTACATCGCGGTCGACGCCTACCTGCAGACGAGCGTCCCGCGGATCTGGGCCATCGGCGACGTGCATGGCGGGATGCAGTTCACGCATGTCGCGGCGTACGAGGCGGTGAAGCTCGTCCGCAACATGCTCTTCCCCGGCCGCTCGCGCGTCGACTACGACGACGTGCCGTGGGGCCTCTACACCGACCCCGAAGTCGGTCACATCGGAATAACCGAGCAGCAGGCGCGCGAGAAGTTCGGCGACTCGATCAAGATCTATCGCGTCGACATGGCGGACGTCGACCGCGCCGTCGTTGACCGCACCTCGCAAGGTTTCCTGAAGCTCGTCTGCGATGCGAAAGGCCGCATCCTCGGCGCGCATGCAATCTGCCCGAACGCGACGACGCTGATCGAGGAGATCGTCCTGGCGCGGCGGAAGAAGATGAAGATCGGCGAGCTGGCGCAGCTCGTCTCGCCGTACCCGTCGCTGGCCGACTCGATCGGCAAGAGCGGTTCGCTCTATTACCAGGAGC
>DASYSN010000231.1:0-9815 GCA_036003305.1 Thermoanaerobaculia bacterium | reverse complement strand
AACCTGTGCAATGACGATTTCGTCGATCTCTTCCTCAGTCAGCGGCTTCTCTTTGGCTTGCTTGCTCATAAATCCCATCCCGTGATGACTCGAATTCGGCGGCCCGCGACGCGTACTACGAGCTGCAACGCCCGGCCAGCCTCTGTCCTTCCGAAGATACGATAACGGTCGGCGAAATCTTTGTTGCGACGCACTCGAAAGTTACCCCTGAGACACTCCGCAGCTTCATCGACCTTCACATCATGCGCCTCCAATTTCTCTTCAGCAAACTCGAGTTCGTACTCATCGGGATCGAAGCGCGTCCAGTTAACCATTGCTATACGCCCGTCCGTTGCAGCAACCTCTTCGTCGACTCATGCTGCGGATTCGTGAGCACCTGACGCGGATCTCCTTCCTCGACCACTTCTCCCTCCGCCAGGATGATCACGCGCGTGGCGAAGTCGCGGGCGAAATCGTCGTCGTGGGTGGTGACGAGAAGCGTGCGGCCGTCCTTCGTCAGCTTCACGAGCGTTTCGCCGAGCTCGTAGCGGCGCGCGGGATCGAGCGATGCGGTTGGCTCGTCGAGCATCAGGACGGGCGGGTCCATCGCCATCGAGCGCGCGATCGCGACGCGCTGCGCCTCGCCGCCCGAGAGCTCGCGCGGATAGGCGTTGCGGCGGTGCGCCACGCCGAGCGAGTCGAGCAGCGCCATCGCGCGGCTTTCGGCATCCGTTCGCGCCACGTGGGCGACGCGCGTCGGCGCGAGCGTGACGTTGTCGAGCGCGGTCAAATGGTCGAAGAGGTAGTGGAGCTGGAACACCATTCCGACCTGCTTCCGCAGCTCGCGGATCGTCTGGCGCGCGTTCGCGCCGGGACGCAGCACCACGCCGCCGACGTCCACCGTCCCGCTGTCGAACGGCTCGAGCGCCGCGATCGTGCGGAGGATCGTCGTCTTCCCGCCGCCGGAGAGTCCCATCAGCGCCACCAGCTCGCCGCGATCCGCCGCGAAGCTGACGCCGCGCAGGATCTCGCGACGGCCGCGTGAGAGGCGGAGATCGTTCACGTTTACGATCATTCGCTCGCGCTCCGCCACTTCGTTTCGAGGTAGCCCGCGAGGCGTGCCAGCGGCAGCGAGAAAATGAGGTAGAGAGCGGCGCAGAGGAGGCCGGGAATCACCCAGCTGCCGATGTTGGTCGCGAAGATCTGCGTCTGCTTGGTCAGCTCGACGACCGTGATCACGGAGACGAGCGACGAGTCTTTCAGCAGCGCCACGAAGTCGTTCGTCATCGGCGCGAGCGCGAGGCGGAACGCCTGCGGCCCGCGCACGAGCGAGAAGACCTGCATCTCGCTCAGGCCGAGCGTCCGCGCAGCTTCGAGCTGTCCGCGTGGCACCGCCTCGAGCGCGCCGCGATAGATCTCGCTCTCGTATGCCGCGTAGTTCAGGCCGAGGCCGAGGAGTGCGGCGAGGAACGCCGGCAGGCGGATGACCGAGGAGAGACCGTAGTAGAGGACGAAGAGCTGCAGCAGTACCGGCGTCCCGCGGACGATCTCGACGTACGCCGTCAGGATCGCGCGGGAGAGCCCGTTGGCGTACACGCGCCCACTCGCGATCAGGATGCCGATGAAGATCGCGAGGACCATCGAGGCGCACGAGAGCGCGATGGTGATGACGGAGGCTTCGAGAAGGCTGGGGATGTAGCGAGCGATCAGTGGAAGCTTGCTCTGCTTCTGTGTGGCGCCGGCAATCCTGCCGGGGCGCGCCGGCACGATTGCCGGCGCCACACGGAGAAACGCCGCTTCGTCGTCGCTCCAGATGTTCCACTTCCGGTAAATCCGCTCCAGCGTCCCGTCGCGCATCCGCGCGCGGAGGATGTCGTTGATCCGGTCGCGCAGCGCGGTGTTCTCCTTCGCGAGCACGCCGATGTAATGCCCCGTCTGGAAGTTCGTCGGCAGGATCGTCAGTCCCGGCACGCGGCTCACCGACCGCGCAGCGATGATGTTGTCGAGCAGCACAGCGTCGAGGCGGCCTTCGCGCAGGTCCTCGTACGGATGGACGTCGTCGTCGTACGAGACTACCTCGATTCCGTCTTCCCGTTGCGCGCGCAGCAGCCGCTCGTAGGCGATCGTCGCGGAGAGCGTCCCGACCTTGCGTCCGCGCAGCTGCGAAAAGTCGGTAAAGCGCGAAACGTCCTCGCTGCGCACCGTCAGCACTTCGTGGAACTCGTAATACGGAATGGTCGTCGAGAGCATGGCGCGGCGCGGCGGCGTGTCCTCGACGCCGCTCATGCCGATGTCGAAGTCGCCGCGCGCCACCGACTGGTCGATCGACGCGAACGCCACCTGGACGAATTGCGCCTTCCGCCCAAGCCCCTTCGCCATCTGCTCCGCGACGTCGACGTCGAATCCGCGCACGACCGCCGGATTGCTCGGATCGGCTTCGACGAACGGCGCGCCGCCCTCGGCATCGCCGCCCCAACGCAGGATTCCAGGCTGCTCCGCAGCCTGAATGCAAAACGCAAAATGCAGAATGCAAAAAACGAAGACCGCGCGGCGCGCCTGCATGCCGCGCGAATGATAGCGTCAGCTGTCGAGGTGCTCTTTGAGGACCGCGATGGTGCGCTGCGCCGCCTGATTCGACGGGTCTTTCGGATCGTCGACGTATTCGAGGCCAAGCACCGAGTGCGCACCGTGGCGCGCCGACGGAAGCTGGTGCTCCTCGATCTCGGGGATGAGCTTCTTGAATGCGTCGAGCCGCTGCTGAGGCGAGATCGTGTCGGCCTTGAATCGGAAGTAGAGAAGCGCTGCACCGTTCTTGATCGCGGCGCGGGCCGCACTCACCTGCGCGTCGGTGACTCCGAGCGCGGCCTTGCTCGTCATCGGCAGGGCGGGCTGACTCATCACCGCGACACGCACATTCGGATCGTCGAGCATCGCGAGCGGCACGTTGCCGCTGAGGCACATGCCGATCACGGCCGCCGGCTTCCCGTGGCTCACGGAATCGACGAATGGATGGAGCCAGTCTAGGATCGCGGCTGGACGGTTGCGGAAGCAGTGAAAACCGGCCCGCGTGCACGCTCGCAAGAGGTTCGTGCTACTCCGCTCGCCCACTTTGCCGAACATCAGCGGCATGTACACCTTGAAGCCCTTGCTCGCGACGATCTGGCCGAAGCGGATGTCTTCGTAGAGCATACCCGGACCTTCGTGGAGGATGACGACCACAGGTCCGTCCGACTTCGACTCGTAGATCGTGTACTGCTGGCCGGCAAGCTTCTCCGAGAGGTACGGCGGTTTGAACGAGTTGAGCACCGATGGTCCCGCCTTTTGCCGTGCGGGTGCACTGCCGTGACAGGCCATCAGAGCGAGAGCAACGATCGCAAAAGCGAGTCTCTTCATCGATACCTCCCTCTGCATTAGGAGTGACCGAGGAGACCTTTTTCCTACCGTGCTACGCTCGCGGCATGCGGAAATTGCCGTGGATCACCCTCCTCTTTGCCGCCGTTCCGCTCCTGGCCGCGCCGCACAAGATCGACCAGAAGACGTTCGACCGCATAGCGTTGGAGATGTCGGGCGAGCGGGCGCAGGAGCTGGACCGGAGGATCGTCGAGTACCACCGCATCCAGGGCTCGCCGATGATGGAGAGCGTGGCGCGCGACGTGATCCTGCCGGCGCTACGCGCGATGAACGTCGAGGCGTCGATCGAGCAGTTCCCGTCGGACGGGAAGACGCTCTACCAGACCTACGTCTCGCCGATCGGCTGGACGATGCGCAGCGGCGAGCTATGGATTGCGGGCGATGCGCCCGAGCGTCTCTGCCGCTTCTCCGACGTCCCGATGTGCGTGTCGACGTACGCGAAAGGCGGCGAGTGGAGCGGTGAGCTGGTCGACGTCGGCGACGGCACGAGCGACGACGACTACAAATCGGTCGACGTCCGCGGCAAGGTGGTTCTCGCCTCAGGCTACGCGCGCGACGTGCACCGCAAGGCGGTCGTGAAGTACGGCGCTGTCGGCACGGTGATCTATCCGCCGGCGAACGACCGTCCCGATCACCCCGACATGGTCCGCTACAACGGCCTCTGGACGCGCGCCGAGGATGTCGCGAAGACGTCCGGCTCGTTCCAGATCTCCGCGAACCAGTACGCCCACCTGAAGGCGCTCATGGCAAAGAGCCCGGTGCGCGTTCGCGGCAACATCGACGCCGACTTAGGCCCAGGTCAGCTCACGCTCGTCCACGCCTGGATCCGCGGCAGCGAGCCGGACGAAGTCGTGGTCACCGCGCACCTCGATCATCCGAAGTGGAGCGCGAACGACAATGCGTCGGGCTCGGCGGAGCTGGTCGAGATGGTCCGCACGCTCACGAAGCTGCCGAAGCCGCGCAAGACGATTCACTTCATCTGGGTGCCGGAGTACTTCGGCACGATGGCGTATCTCGACAAACACCCCGAGGTCCGCGCGTGCGCGCCGTTCGACGACCCGCGGCCGGTCCCGATCGCGAAGCCCGGCTGCGTCATCGCGAACATCAATATGGACATGGTCGGCGAAGACACGGTCAAGACGAACGGCCGTTTCTACATGACGCGCGCGCCGAAGTCGGTGCCGTCGTTCCTCGACACGTTCCTGCCGGACGTCCTCGCGCAGACGCGCGAGGCGGATCTCTTCGCACCGACCGGCACGCGCAATTACTGGCCGGCCGAGATGATCGACTACTACCAAGGCTCGGACCACGATCTCTTCCTCGGCATCGGCGTGCCGTCGACGATGTTCGGCCACGATCCCGACTGGACGCACCACACGAGCGCGGACACGCCCGACAAGACCGACGCGAGCGAATTCCTGCGCGTCGGCGTGCTGGCGACGAATGCGGTGTATTGGATTGCGACGAAGTACGAGCAACCCGCCGGCAGGATTGCCGGCGCCACACAGAATCACGGGTACAGACGGCTGACGATTCCGCCGATCTTCAGCGAACAGCTCGCGGGGACGCCGCTCGCGAAGGAGAACGACCTCGCGCTGTACGAGACGATCAACTTTCTCGACGGGCACCGCGGCTCCGAGGAGATCGCGAAGCTGTTGAGCGAGGAGCTCGGCGATGCGAAGTACGACAAAGCATGGGTCGACCGCGTGCTGACGCAGCTCGCCGCGATGAAGTACGTCGCCAAATGAACGACGACCTGCGACTGGCGCTCGCGCTCGCCGACGCCGCCGACGAGATCACGATGCGCTACTTTCAGTCGGCGACGCTGAGCGTCCGGACGAAGAGCGACCGGACGCCGGTCTCCGAAGCCGACGAGGCGGTGGAGCGGATGATCCGCGAGGCACTGGCGAAGGAGCGGCCGGACGACGGCATCGTCGGCGAGGAGTTCGGAACCGTCGCTCGCACGCGCAACTGGATCATCGATCCGATCGACGCGACGAAGAACTACGTGCGCGGCATCCCGATCTTCGCCACGCTCATCGCGCTCGACGATTCTGTCGGCGTCGTGTCAGCGCCGGCGCTGCACAGGCGGTGGTGGGCGGTGCGCGGCGAGGGGGCGTTCTGCAACGGACGGCGCATTCACGTATCCAGCGTCGACACGATCGAGAGTGCGTATGCCGATCTGCAGTACGACGAACGCAACGTGCCGCTGATCCGGCGCGTCGGCCGCACACGCTGCTTCGGCGACTTCTGGCAGCACATGCTCGTCGCTGAAGGAGCGACGGAGATCGCGTTCGATCCGATCGCCGCGTGGTGGGACATGGCGCCGATCCTCGTGATCGTCAACGAAGCCGGCGGCCGCTTCACGAATCTCGCCGGCGAAGCGCGTGCCGACGGCGGCAGCGGCGTCTCGACGAATGGTGCCTTGCACGACGACATTCTGGCGGCGCTGCGATGAATGAAGAAGTCATGGTCGTCGAGACGGCGCAGCTCGTCCCGCTCTTCCGCGGACGGGCCTTCGATCTCATTCGCGACGATGCCGGTGCGATCCTCGACGTGATCAAGGCGCAGCACTTCTTCGTGCCTCGCCCTGATGCCGAGGTCGAGCCGAAGTGGCGGCAGGTCATCCCATACGTCGTCGTCGTACATGGTGACGACGTCTTCACGCTCCGCCGGCTGCGCAAACAGACCGAAGCACGGCTGCACGACAAGGTGTCGATCGGGATCGGAGGGCACATCAATCCCGGTCACGACGTGCTCGCGGGACTGCAGAAGGAGCTTGACGAAGAGGTCGCGGTCGGCGATGCGTACGAGCTCGAATTCGCCGGCATCCTCAACGACGAGTCGACGGAAGTCAGCCGCGTACACCTCGGCGCGGTCTATTTGCTGCGCGCCTCGAGCGCGAACGTGCACGTGCGCGAGACCGAGAAGATGACCGGTTCGTTCGTCGCACGGCGCGAGCTGGCGGCGATGCGCGACGCAATGGAAACGTGGTCCCAGGTCGTCTACGACGCTCTATTGAAGGAGTGACCGATGCTCAACGACATGTTCATCCTGCATCTCCCGCTGCTGGAGAAAATCCTCCGGCCCATCGTCATCTACGTCTTCCTCGTGCTGCTGCTGCGCGTGTTCGGCAAACGCGAACTGGCGCAGCTCAATCCGTTCGACCTCGTCGTGCTGCTCTCGCTGTCGAACACGGTCCAGAACGCGATCATCGGCGACGACAACACGGTCTCGGGCGGCATCATCGGCGCGGTGGCGCTGCTCGTGACGAACTATCTGGTCGTCCGGTTCCTCTTCAAACACCGCCGCCTCGACGAGATCATCGAAGGCGAGCCGACGGTGCTGATGAAGAACGGCGTCGTGAACGAGAAGAGCCTCGCCAAGGAGCTGATCAACTCGGCCGAGCTGCTGGTTCTCGCCCGACGCCAGGGCTTCGACACGCTCGACGATCTCGAAGAGATCATCCTCGAGCCGGGCGGCGCGTTCGTCATGAAAGCAAAGAAGCCGACCCACGACCAGCACGTCGACTCCAAGCTCGACGAGCTCCTGCGGGAGGTCGCCGCGCTCAAAGCGTCGCTCGCGCGCTAGCGGCTCCCGTCATTCTGAGCCGGCGTAGCGCGGCGAAGAATCTCCGAATTCGAGGTCCGCGCATCCGGAGATCCTTCGCCGTCTACGCGGCTCAGGATGACGGAGGGGGCGCGCTAGCTCTTGTCGAGCTCCTCGCGGCCGGTGCCTGGGGTGCGCTCGGTGATGCCGCGGGCGCCGGCGGTCGTGCCGGAGTCGTCGCCGCCGCCTTCGTAGACGGTGGGCCGTTCTTCGACGTGCATGCCGCCTTCGTACGTGCCGCCGCCGCTGGTGCCGAAGACGCCGCCGCGGCCTTCAGGGACGCCGTAGCGATTGCCGCGATGGGCGGCCTCGTCGTAGCCGCTGTTGGTCGGATCGTCCTTCTCGCGCGGAGGCGCCTCGCCCTCAGCCTGGTAATCGATTTCGTCGTCGTTTCTGCGGTTGGCCATAATGCGATCGATGGTGCAAAGCCCGCTCCCGGTCGACGCGTTTGTCGACGAAATCGTGGCGCATGCGCGGCGCGAGCGAATCGCAGTCGTCGTGGCACCGCCGGGATCCGGAAAGACGACGCGCATTCCGTCGGCACTCACGGCGCTCGGCGCGACGATCCTGCTGCAGCCGCGGCGTGTCGCCGCGCGCGCGCTGGCACGCCGGATCGCGTTCGAGCGCGGCTGGACGATCGGCGACGAGATCGGCTGGCAGATCCGGTTCGAGCGGCGCTTCTCGGCGCGCACGAAGCTGCTCGTCGCGACGGAAGGGATTCTGACGGCGCGGCTGCAGTCCGACCCGTTACTGTCGGACTTTCGCGTCGTCGTGCTCGACGAGTTCCACGAGCGGAGCATCCACGCCGACGTCGCGCTGGCGCTGGCGAACCAGGCGGCGGACTCGCGCGACGACCTCTCGATCATCGTCATGTCGGCGACGATCGACGCGGCCGCGGTCTCGCGCTACCTGCACGACGCACGCGTCTTCGAGGTCGAGGCTCGGCGATTTCCGATCGATATTCGCTATCGCCCGAACGCCACGATTCGCGAGGCGCTCGGCGAGACGCAAGGCGACGTGCTGTGCTTTCTGCCGGGCGCGCGCGAGATCGAACGGGCGCGCGGAGAGCTTGCCGGCGTCGACGCGCTCGTGCTGCCGCTGCACGGACAGCTCGACGTCGACGAGCAGGAGCGCGCGCTCGCACCGGCTTCGCGGCGCAAGATCATCCTCGCGACGAACGTCGCGGAGACGTCGCTCACGGTCGAAGAGGTCACGGACGTCATCGACACCGGTCTGCAGAAGGTCCTGCGCTTCGATCCGGAGAGCGGCGTCGATCATCTCGTCACGGAGCGCGTCTCGCTCGACTCCGCCGACCAGCGCGCCGGCCGCGCCGGACGCACGGCTCCCGGCCGCGCCATTCGCCTGTGGGATTCGCGCGACATCCTGCGCCCGCATCGCGAGCCGGAGATCCGGCGGGTCGATCTCGCGTCCGCGGTGCTCGATTTGATCGCGTGGGGCGGCGATCCGCGGACGTTCGACTGGTTCGAGGCGCCGCCTCCCGACCGCCTCGATGCCGCAATCGATCTCCTCACGCAGCTCGGCGCAATCGACAACATGAAGCTGACGAAGCTCGGCGACGAGATCCGCCGCTATCCGCTCCACCCGCGTCTCGCGCGGTTGATCCTCGCGGCGAATGGCGACGAGCGCGCGATTGCGATTGCTGCCGCGTTGTCCGAGGGAGTGCGGCTGACGCGGAGCGAAACGACGGATTCGGATGCGTTCGCGATTGCGGATCAGGCGCCGCGCGAAGTCGTGCGGGAGTTGAAACGGTTGGGGAAAACGGGGAAAGGCGACCTGCTGAAAGCCATCTTCCTCGCCTATCCCGATCGCGTGGCGCAGCGGCGGGAAGCGCGGTCGGAGCGGTTGCTGCTCGCGAGCGGAAGCGGCGCGACGCTGGCCCGCGAGAGCGGCGTCCGTGAGGGCGAGTTCCTCGTCGCGCTGGAGCTGGCGGGAACGGGCGGCGAGGCGCTGGTGCGGATGGCGTCACGCGTGGAGCGCGAATGGCTCACGCCGACAGTGCGCGAGACGGTGACCGTCGGAACGAAGATCGTCGAGCGGGCGAAGTACGGCGCGATCATGCTGCACGAACAGACCGTCGGCATGGTCGCAACCGCGCCGAAGCCGCAGAAGCCGCGGCCCGAAGGCCCGGAGTCGATCGACCTTCCGAGCGGCCGGAAGGCGAAGCTCGAATATCGCGAAGACGGCAGCATCTTCGCAGCGGTCAAGCTGCAGGAGCTCTTCGGTCTCGCCGAGACGCCGCGCGTCGGCCCGCGCCAGACGCCGGTGACGTTCGAGCTGCTCGCGCCGAACGGACGTCCGGTGCAGGTGACGCGCGACCTCCGCAGCTTCTGGAACAACGCCTACCAGCAGATCCGCAAAGAGCTGCGCGCGCGCTACCCGAAACACCCGTGGCCCGACGACCCGTGGACCGCCACGCCGACGCACCGGACGAAGAGGTGGTAGTCGGACTGTCATCCTGAGGTGGCGGAGCGGCGGAGCCGCGTAGCGCACCGAAGGATCCGGTGCTGAAACAAGCCGTGCGTTCCGGATACCCGTAGCTGGCACGGGCTTCTCGTTTCAGCACCGGGTCCTTCGCCGTCTACGCGGCTCAGGATGACGGGACTGAGTTGACGATCCGCTCCACTTCGCGAAGATCCCCGCGTTCGAAGGCGGCTTCGATCGCGAGTGACTCGGCGTCCATGTAGACCGTGGCGACGGCGAGGATGCGTCCTCCTTTGCGATAGGCGATCAGGGCGCGGGCGTCGGCGAGGCTGCCGCGGACTTCGACGGCGTCGAAGTCGGTCGCGTGGCCGACG
>DASYSN010000230.1:0-5534 GCA_036003305.1 Thermoanaerobaculia bacterium | reverse complement strand
TGCCGAGCTTCATGTACGACGAGAGATAGTCGCGCGGACAGAGGAGCATCCACACCGGCAGGACGCTCGCGATGAAGCCGTAGGCCGCGATCGCGACCAGGATCTGCGTCTTCGACAGCGTGAACATCGCGCCGAGCGCGGCGCCGGGAACGAAGCGTCCGGCGACCACCGCCGCGAGCACCGCGAGCGCGCCGAAGATCGAGCCGTTGCGGATGGCGAACGGCGCCTTCGATTTGTGCAGGTACAACCCGAGGAGCAGGGCGATCGGGATCGTCAAGAAGATCGTGAACGTCCCCCACGACGAGTCGGCGAGCGCGTTCACGACCGCGATGCCGAGGCCCGCGAGCGCGATGATGACGATGAAGAGAATCGCGATCATCGCCGTGACGCCGGCCACCGGCGAAATCTCGCTACGCGCGATCTCCGCGAGCGAGCGGCCGTTACGCCGCATCGACGCCACGAGGACCGTGAAGTCGTGGACCGCGCCGGCTAGCACGACGCCGAACGCGAGCCACAACAGCCCCGGCAGGTACCCGAACTGCGCCGCGAGCACCGGTCCAATGAGCGGCCCCGCTCCGCTGATCGCCGCGAAGTGATGGCCGAACAGGACCCACTTGTTCGTCGGGACGTAGTTCTGCCCGTCCTCGAAGCGGTGCGACGGCGTGACGCGCGCGTCGTCGAGCGCCATCACCTTCGCGGCGAGAAACGCCGAGTAATAGCGATAACCGATCGCGATCACCGCCAGGAAGAAAAGGATCAGCGGCAGGGCGTTCATGATCAGATTATGGCTCAGCCATGATCCCCCCCCCGGGCCCTTGCCGTCGACGAGCACGACGCAGCAGAGCGGATCGCTTCCGGCGGCAACACGAACCCCTCATCCGCCTTCGGCACCTTCTCCCCTCTCACGAGGGGAGAAGGGCACTCGATTGGGGATTCTCGTGAGACTCATGTTCGAGTGCCCTTCTCCCCCGGGGTGCTCACGACCACGTAACCTCGCGACCTCGTAACCCCGTACACTCTCCCCATGCCGGACATCCAAGCGCTCTTCGCGGACTACGCGTCCTACCACCGGACGAAAGGCAACAAGGCGTTCCACCGCCTCGGCATCCCGCTCATCATGCTGACGGCGATCGGCATGCTCGTCCGCGTGCACGTCGCGGGGCGGGTCGACGCGGCGATGATCCTGATCGCGCTCGCGGAGGTCTACTACCTGCTCGCCGAGTGGCGGCTCGCGATCGCGATGCTCGCCGTCAGCGTCGCGTTCTACTTCATCGGCGCCGCGATCCCGCTCTGGCTCAACGCCGCCCTCTTCGTCGTCGGCTGGATCTTCCAGTTCATCGGCCACTCCGTCTACGAGCACAAGAACCCGGCGTTCTTCCGCAACTTCACGCACCTGCTGATCGGACCGTTGTGGATCCTCAACGACCTGATTCCGGTGGTGAAGTGAGGCGCCACCGCAGACCAGGGCGCACCGCCTCCTCGTAGAAGAACGTCGCCCGCTGTCCGTCCGCGGCGAGATCCCAGAACACTTCGGGATACGTCAGACCGCTCTCGAAAGCGCGGAGCCGATGCGGGCCGAACACGTCGATCTCCGCGATGCAGACGGCGCGGTAGCGCGACGGTAGGACCGGCAACCGGAACGTCGCCTCGTTCCGGAAATCATCGATCGTCCCGACGGGAACGATTGGCGACGCGGGGAGCGCCGCCGGATCGGCTATTCCAACGGTCAGCACGATGCGCTGCGGCACGAGGAGGCCTCCCGGTACGAGCTGCGACGCGAGATTGCGCATCACCGCCACCTGCGGCTCGACCGTGAGCGCACGCTGCATCGTCTCCACGATCGCGACGTGCACCGAATGCGCGGATCGGTACGTCGTGGCGTCAGTGACGTGCGTCCCGAGGATGAAGTCGTCGAACCCGAACCGCCGCACGATCTCCTCGACCGACGCGATCGCCTCGGCATGGATGTCGATGAACGAAAACCGAACCGCGTCGGGTGAAAGGAACGGCAATAACGGGATGACGAGCGTCGCCAGGGGGCCGGTGCCGGCGTAGACGACGTTCAATCGCCGGCCCGGAAAACGCCGCCGCGCTTCGCGAATCGCGTCGCGGATACCGCGCAGGAACACCGCCGTCCGGCGCGCGTCCTTCGCACACGACGCAGCGTCGGCGGGCGAGATCGCCAGGCCCGACGGAAGCAGCGTCCCGGACCCGCGCGCCGGCGGCTCGCTTCCGTTGCAAAGAAGATCGTGGAGCTCCGACGCCGCGTCGGACAACGCGTCGGAACGCGACGCGTCATCGAGCAGCACGGCCGTCAGCCGCGAGAGCCGCTCGCGAAGTCGTCGGGGAAGTTCAACCTCACACTCGTGTTGCGATGTATTGCGATCTCGCCGTCCGCGACGAAAATCCCTCCGCCACGTCCTTCGCCGGCGCTGTTTCCGTGGACCACACTGCCGCCGATTTGCGTGTCGGCCGGATCATGAAGGCAAATGCCGCCGCCGTATTGTGACGGGGCGTACAGCGCGTTCTCGGTGACCCGGCTCCGCCACACCCGCATCCGCGACGCGCGGCAGAAGATCCCCCCTCCGCTCGCCTCGTCGCGCGCATACACCGCGTTCGCCTGGATCGTGCAGCCGGCGATTTGGACCGTGCATTCGTCGAGGTCGAGCGCGCCGCCGCGCGCGTCGCCGTCCGACTCGACCGTGTTGCCGGAAAAGATCGACTTCTGCAGGTGAACCGAGGAGCGCGTGCAGAGCATCGCCGCGCCCGACGTGGTCGTCCGGTTCCCGGCAATCACGCATTCCTGCAGGCTGACCTTCGAATCGCGAACGGTCATTCCGCGCGTCCGCTGATCCGACCGGATCTCGATCCCGCTGAGGTGGACCGTGCTGCGATCGATCGCCAACACGGCCTCGCCGTCCGCCGCCCTGAGCGTCACGCCGCGCCGCGACATCGCGGTGCTCTGAATGACCACATATCCGATTCCCGAAACCGAGAACGGCCCCGCGTACACGCCCGGCGCGACGAGAATCATCGCCGGCCCGACGACAGCCGCAATCGCCGCCTGAAGCGTCGGGAAGAGTCCTCGGTCCTCGGTCCTCGGTCCTCGGATCGGCGGTGTCTGAGGACCGAGGACCGAGGACCGAGGACTGTCTCCGGCGACGATGAAGATATCCGGTTCGGTGGACCCGCTCACGCTCGTTTCCGCAGCCACACGTGCGCGATGGCGCGTGAGCCGGGCACGTGCTTCGCGCATTCGTAGCCGAGGTCGCGCAGGTCGAGGCCGTGCATCAGGTGCTCGCCTTTGCCGAGGAGGACCGGCGAGAGGACGAGGTGCAGCTCGTCGAGGAGGCCGGCGCCGAGGTACTGGCGGATCGTCGACGCACCGCCGCCGATGCGCACGTCCTTCTCACCCGCCGCCTTCTTCGCCTGCTCCAACGCTGACTCGATGCCGTCGGTGACGAAGTAGAACGTCGTGCCGCCTTTCATCTCGAGCGGCTCACGTTTGTGGTGTGTCAGGACGAATACCGGAACGTGGTACGGCGGCTCCTCCCCCCACCACCCCTTCCAACTGTCGTCCGGCCACGAACCGCGGACGGGACCGAACATGTTGCGGCCCATGATCCACGCGCCGAGGTTGTCGAACGCGTGCGCGGCGAAATCGTCGTCGACGCCGGTTTCGCCACCCGGATTGCCCTGCATGGCGTTCCAGGTGCGCGTGTGGAAGAACCAGTCGAACATCTCCGGGCCGCCGACGCCGAGCGGATGTTCGAGATCCTGGTCCGGTCCGGCACCGTAACCGTCGAGTGAAAGAGAGAACGCGCGAACGACGACTTTCGACATGGCGCTATTCTGCCGCGACTCCGTGCGCTTTCAAGAATGAAAGCTTGTCCCAATATCCGCGCTGGAAGACGATCAGGCCGTCTTGTACATGAAAGAATCCGCAGCCGGCGGAGTCAGCGTACAGTTCTGCCAGACCGCCGGCGTCGGCGGCGTTGAAGCGGGCGACCCACTCCCGGACGAGCTCGGATGGCCTCATGAACGAGCGGTAACGGAACTCTGACACATTTTCGACGCCTTCTCGGTTTATACGACTAGCGAACGAAAGCACCCGTAGCGTTCCCGGAGGTCAAATGAAGACTCGTATCCACACTCTGTTCGTCACCACGGCAGCCCTCGTCCTCGCGACGAGCTGCGGCCTGCGCGCCGAGACGATCAACCGCACCATCCCCGCGGCGGCCGTTGACACGCCGACTTCCGTGGCGAACCGCAGCGAGACTGCGGTTCTCGCGGGCGGCTGCTTCTGGGGCATGCAGGGCATGTTCGAGCACGTCAAAGGCGTGACGAAAGTCGTCGCCGGCTACTCGGGCGGCGCGGCGTCGACCGCGCATTACGAGATGGTCGGCACCGAGTCGACCGGCCACGCCGAGTCGGTCGAGATCACGTTCGATCCGAAGCAGATCTCGTACGGCCAGCTGCTCCGGCTCTACTTCTCCGTCGCGCACGATCCGACGGAGATCAACCGGCAGGGCCCCGACAGCGGCCCGAGCTACCGCTCCGAGATCTTCTTCAACTCACCGACGCAGGAGCGCGTCGCGAAGGCCTACATCGCGCAGCTCAACGCCGCGAAAGTCTTCGGCCGTCCGATCGCGACGAAGGTCGAGCCGCTCAAAGGCTTCTACGCCGCCGAGGACTACCACCAGGACTATTTGATCCACCATCCGAACCAGCCGTACATCGCGTTCAACGACATGCCGAAGATCGAGGCGCTCAAGAAGGTGTATCCGGAGTGCTACCGCCCGACGCCGGTGGAGCTGGGTCACTAAGAGGGAGCCGCCGTAGGCGGCGACTGATCCTCAGCCCCCGCCTTCAGGCGGGGGTTGTTCGCGCACAGGACGTGAGCCCGCGTAGCGGGCGGCACCTGTCGCCCGCTTCGCGGGCTCGCACCTTTGTAACGGCCGTTCCCCCGCCTGAAGGCGGGGGCTACGGATGCGACGCCGCCTACGGCGGCTGAGCTCCGAGCCTCTGTGGTGAAAGCACGTACTCGCGCATCTGCGCGTAGAGCGGCGTGAGCGCGGCGATGCGGCAGTCGTTCCCCTGAAACTCGTGCTGCGTGTCGAAGTCCTCATAACTGCGCGCGCGCCACAGCCGGCCGGCGGGATCGATCACCAGCGAGTGTCCGACGCCGCCCCGGAAGATGTGCGAGCCGTCGGTGCCGGTGTAAACGGTGCACGTCCACGGCCGCTCCTCGGGATGCGCCGCCATGTACTCCGCGATCTCGCGAACGAGCCGGCCGAAGAGCTCCGCTCGCTCCTCGACGGGCGCCCACAGCGTGGCATCGATGGCCCGACTAAGCATCTCGTCGGCAGGCGACGTGACGACAAAGGATTGTAGTTTCGTGTCAGCGGAGTCGATCAATGAAGAGCGATGCTACCCTCGATCATGAGAATTCTCGCCATCCTGCTCCTAGCCGCCACCGCCGCAGCAGCGCAATTCACGCAGCCGCTCGCGACCGGCGTCCGCCTCGATCCCGC
>DASYSN010000229.1:0-9649 GCA_036003305.1 Thermoanaerobaculia bacterium | reverse complement strand
CGGATGAGCATGAAACCGCCGCCGCCGAGGTTGCCTGCGGCCGGCCAGGTGACGGCGAGCGCGAACGCGACGGCAACGGCCGCGTCGACTGCATTGCCGCCCTTCTTCATCACCTCTACGCCGACGCGCGAGGCGATGTCGCTCGTCGACGAGACCATTCCGTGGTGCGATCGCAGCGGCGGACGCGACGCGGCGAACGCGGCCGTGGTGGTGAGCAGCAGGAAAAGCGCGACGAGCTTTCGCATGGCCGCCGAAGTCTATCGTGGCGATGCGCTTGCACTATTCGGAATGGCTGTGAGGCGCAGAGAGAGGGGTGCGGGAGTCACCCCGAATGGACCAACTACTCCAGCAGTTCGAAGCGCCGATTCGCGACGCGAACGGCAATCTGTACATCGGGTATCTCTACGGGCGCGACCGGCCATCCGACACTTGGCAGGGCTGGCTGGTCTTTGAGCGGCGCCGCGACGGCGCCCGATTCGCCACACCGGTCGAAACGACACAGCCGAATGCAGAGGCGGTCGTCTACTGGGCGACCGGTCTGTCCGCGACTTACTTCGATGGCGCGCTCCAACGCGCACTCTCACCGGACCGCACGGCGCGCGCGGCGGACGTTACGCGTCCGGCGCCGGCGCTCATCCGCTACGGGACCGATACCGTCAGCCGCCGCCAGCGCCTCACGCATTTCGAGCGCGACATCATGCTGTTCTTCGAACGTCGCCGTTCGACGCGCGTGCTGACCCAGGAGCTGTTCGACGCGTCGCCTCACGCGCACGCCGACATCGTCCGCGCGCTGGAAGATCTCGAGAAGCAAGGCGGCTATCTCGTGCGGAAGACGGAGGAGGGAAACGACTGGATCTTTCTCACCGAAGACGGCGTCCATGCGGCCGGTCTCGAGGACTTGCCGCGACGACACGAGGTCGCGTTGCGGTAGCTGTAGATCGGCACGAACCCCTCATCCGCCTTCGGCACCTTCTCCCCTCTCACGAGGGGAGAAGGGCGCTCGATTGGTGGACATCGCGAGACTCATGTTCGAGTGCCCTTCTCCCGCGGTGACGGGGGAGAAGGTGCCGAAGGCGGATGAGGGGGTTGTCGCTAACTCCGGTAGTCGGCGTTGAGGGAGACGTAGTCGTGGCCGAGGTCCGACGAGAGGACGATGGCCTTCGCGTCGCCTTCGCCGAGGTCGAGGACGATGGGGACGCGCTCGCGGGAGAAGACTTTCGCGGCGTCCTTCTCCTTGTACGTCGCCGGCTCGCCGTTGGCGACGAGCTGCACGTTGCCGGCGGCGAGCGAGACGCGTTTGATGGAAAAGCGGGCGCCGCTGCGGCCGAGGGCGGCGAGGATGCGGCCCCAGTTCGGGTCGCCGCCGTGGAGCGCGGTCTTGACGAGCGGAGAAGTCGCGACCGCGTGTGCGGCAAGCTTTGCGTCGCGGTCGCTGCGTCCGCCGCGGACTTCGAGCTCCATCACCCGCGTGGCGCCTTCGCCGTCGCGGACAATCATCCAGGCGAGGTCGCGGCAGACGGTGTTGAGTGCGCGTTGAAAGTCGGCGATATCGTCACGCGCGCCGTTGCCGAGCTTCCCGGAGGCGAGGAGGAGCACGGTGTCATTGGTCGACGTGTCGCCGTCGACGGAGATCGAGTTGAAGCTCTGGTCGACGGCGGTCTTGAGCGCGCGGTGGAGCGTTGCGGGATCGAGAGCGGCGTCGGTCATGACGAAGCTGAGCATCGTCGCCATGTTGGGGTGAATCATCCCGGCGCCCTTCGCCACGCCGACGATCCGCCCGCGCTTCCCGCCGAGGGTGAACGATGCTTGCGTCACTTTCGGGCCGACGTCGGTGGTCAGGATCGCGTGCGAAAGAGCGTCGACGCCGCCCGTGGAGAGGCGCGTGATCGCGTCGGGCAGCGTGTCGGTGATCTTTTTGTCGGGGAGAACGACGCCGATGACGCCGGTCGAGGCGAGGAAGATCTGCGACTCGTCGCACTGCAGGAGCGAGGCGGCGCGCTTCTGAACGCGCTTCGCGGCGTCCATGCCGGGAGTGCCGGTGACCGCGTTCGCGCAGCCGGCGTTGACGACGACCGCCTTGACGCGACCGCCGCTCTTCTTGATCGCCTGTTTCGCGAGAACGACGGGCGCCGCCTGGAAGGCGTTTTTCGTGAACACCGCGGCCGCCGTCGCACCGTCCGGCGCGACGATCAGGCCGAGGTCGGGACGCTTCTTCCGGATGCCGGCGCGCACGCCCGATGCGAGGAATCCCTTGGGCAGTTTCATTTGAGAGACGCCGCCAGTTCATCGAGAGTGCCGTTCGCGATCGCTTTGCCGACGATCTCGTGCGCTTCGCGGAACGGGATGCCGGTCGCGGCGAGTTTGTCGGCGTAACTGGTCGCGACGAGCAGATCGCTCGTCGCTGCCTTCGCCATCCGCTCGCGATTGAGCTGCAGTCCGTCGACGACAGCCGCGACGGCGGGAACGACGTGCGCGATGACGGTGCGGACGCGGAAGAGCGGCTCTTTGTCGAGCTGCAGGTCTTTGTCGTACGCGAGCGGGAGGCCCTTGAGCACCGACAGGAGTCCCGTCAGCTCGCCGATGGCGCGTCCCGCGTGGCCGCGCGCGAGCTCGAGCACGTCGGGGTTCTTCTTCTGCGGCATTCGCGAGGAGCCGGTCGCCATGGAGTCAGGCAGCTCCGCGTATCCCGCTTCATCGCTCGTGTAGAAGATCAAATCCTCGGCGAGCCGCGAGAGGTGAATCATCAGCATCGTCGCGGCGAAGAGGTACTCGGCGGCGAAGTCGCGGTCGGAAACCGCGTCGAGCGAGTTGCGCGTGGGACGCGCGAAGCCGAGGGAGCGCGCGATCTGGGCGCGATCGACGGGGAGCGGCGTGCCGGCTAGCGCGCCGGAACCGAGCGGGCATTCATCGCCGCGATCGAAGGCGTCCTTGAGGCGCGACACGTCGCGCGTCAGCATCTCGACGTACGCGCCGCACCAGAGGGCGAACGTGATCGGCTCCGCCTGCTTCGAGTGCGTGTAGCCGGGCATTTTCGTCGGCTCGGCTTTGGCGTTGAGAGATCCGAGGAGGACTTCGACGCGATCGATGGCGTCGAGGCATGCCTTCTTCAACCAGAGCTTGAGATCAGTCGCGACCTGGTCGTTGCGGGAGCGGCCGGTGTGCAGTTTTCCGGCGAGTGAGCCGACGCGTTCGTAGAGCTTGGTTTCTACGTACGAGTGGACGTCTTCGTAGTCCGCCGGCACGATTGCCGGCGCCACACCCGGCGCTTCGATCTTCACGAGCGCGTTGACGATCGCCTCGACCTCTTCGCCCGTCAGCACGCCTGCCGCGCCGATGGCGCGCGCCCATGCGATCGAACCCTCGACGTCTTCCGCGAACAGCTCGCGGTCGAACGCGAAAGAGTCGTTGAGCGCGCGCAGAAGGCGCGACGGCGTGTCGCGGAACCGGCCGCCCCACATCGTCATCTGTTCGCCACCGCCGTCTTCACTTCCATCGGTGCGAGACGCTTCCGCCCGCGGAGCTGGAGGCCGAACAACTTGATGAACCCGGCCGAATCGGTAACGTCGTAGCCGGTCATGTCGAACGACGCGAGGTCCTGCTGGTAGAGCGAGCAGGGCGAGGTGCGGCCGATGACGATCGCGTTGCCTTTGTAGAGCTTCAGCGTGACGGTGCCGGTGACCGACTCGGCGAGCTTGTTGACGAACGCGTCGAGGGCTTCCTTCAGCGGCGAGAACCAGAGGCCGTTGTAGACGAGCTCCGCGTACTTCGTGCCGAGGCGTTCCTTCTCGTGCGCGCTGTCGCGGTCGAGCACGATCGACTCGAGCGCCTTGAGCGCGTTCACGAGCAACGTGCCGCCCGGCGTCTCGTAGACACCGCGCGACTTGATGCCGATTAGCCGGTTTTCGACGATGTCGGCGCGGCCGATGCCGTGACGTCCGCCGATCTCGTTCAGCTTCATGACGAGCTGCGCCGGCGACAGCTTCTCACCGTTCACCGCTACGGGAACGCCTTCATCGAACTCGATCGTGACCTTCTCCGGCACGTCCGGGGCGTTGACCGGGTCGACCGTTAGCCTGAACATCGATGCTTCCGGCTCGAAGGTCGGATCTTCGAGCGGACCGCCCTCGTGCGAGAGATGCCACAGGTTGCGGTCGCGCGAGTACGGGTCCTTCTTCGTCACCGGCACCGAGATGCCGCGCGCGGTCGCGAAATCGATCGCGTCTTCACGCGAGACGATCGACCACTCGCGCCACGGCGCGATGACGCCGAGCTCCGGCGCGAGCGCCTGATACGCGAGCTCGAAGCGGACCTGATCGTTGCCCTTGCCGGTGCAGCCGTGCGCGAGGCCGTCGCATCCGGTGGCGAGCGCGATCTCGACCTGCTTGCGGGCGATGAGCGGCCGGGCCGTCGAGGTGCCGAGGAGGTAGTCGCGCTCGTAGATCGCGCCGGCCTTTAGGACCGGAAAGAGGTACTCCGCCGCGAATTCTTCTTTCGCGTCGATGAGGTGGAAGTCGCACGCGCCGGTGCGGTACGCCTTCTCCTCGAGGTGCGCCGTCTCATCGGCCTGGCCGACGTCGACCGCCACGGCGACGACTTCGCAGCCGTAGTTCTCCTTCAGCCACGGGATGATGACGGAGGTATCGAGTCCGCCGCTGTATGCGAGCGCGACTTTCTTGTAGCTCTTCTTCATGCTGCCTTCTCCTGGTGGATTTCGAGGATGTTCCCGAAAGTGCTGAGGAACTCGACGAACGCTTTCTTCGGTGTGATGTACGGCGGGAGGAGCCGGATGACGTTGTCGCGCGCCGTGCCGACGACGAAGCCCTTCTCGAGGAGCTCGCGCGCGACGGGTGATGCCTTCCGATCGAGCTCGATCCCCCACATGAAACCCTGGCCGCGGATCTCGACGATCGCCGGCGACTTCGCCTTCAGCGACTCGAGCTGCGCTTCGAACCACTTGCTGTAGGTGTTGATGCGCGGAAGGAGCGCGGCCGACTTGATCTCTTCGAGAACCGCGAGACCGAGGCGACAGGCGACCGGGTTGCCGCCGAAGGTGGTGCCGTGATGGCCCGGCTTGACGACGCCTTCGATCGCGTCGCCGGTGATCACGGCGCCGAGCGGCAGACCGCCGCCGAGCGGTTTCGCGAGCGTGACGATGTCGGGAACGATGCCGGTCTGCTGGAACGCGAAGAGCGTCCCGGTCCGGCCGAGGCCGCACTGGATCTCGTCGAACACCAGCAGCGCGCCGTTGCGATCGGCGATCTGGCGCGCTGCCGCGAGGAACTCGTGCGTGAGCGGAATGATGCCGCCCTCGCCCATCACCGGCTCGAGGAAGATGACGCAGGTGTTCGCATTCACGGCCGCTTCGAGGCCCGCGACGTCATTCGGCTCGACGAAGCTCACTTCGGGAACGAGGGGAAGGAACGGCGTGCGGTACGCCTCATGGCCGGTCATCGAGAGCGAGCCGCAGGTCCGGCCGTGGAAGCTCTCGACGAGCGCGACGATGCCGCTCTTACCGGGATTGGCGAGCCGCGCGAACTTCAGCGCCGCTTCGTTCGCCTCCGTCCCGCTGTTGCAGAAGAACGCCCTGCACAACCCGCTGGCGCGCACGAGCTCCTCGGCGAGGAGTCCCTGCGCCGGGTGGTAGAAGAGATTCGAGATGTGCAGCAGCGAATCCGCCTCGTCCTTCAGCGTCTTCACGAGCCGCGGGTGCTTGTGGCCGAGGACGTTCACGGCGATGCCGCCGAGAAGGTCCCAGTACTCCTTCCCGTTCGCGTCGACGAGCTTCGCCCCTTTGCCGCTGCGCGGGTGGAACGGGGTCCGCGCATACGTGCCGAGGACGAACGCGCTCTCGCGCGCTTCGACTGCGGATGGGGATTCGTCATGCAGCAACAAGGCTCGTTCCTCCGTTTTCTCCGATTGCGATGCTCTTCACTCCGCTCCGCAGCGCATGCAGCGCCGCCTGCAGCTTCGGCTTCATGCCGCCGCTGACGTTGTCGATCCACGTCTCGACCGCGTTCGCGTGCAGCGACGAGACGACCGCGCCGTTTTCGTCGAGCAATCCGGCGACGTCCGTGACGAACTCCAGCGAGTCGGCCCGAAGCGCGACGGCAACCGCGGCCGCGGCGCTGTCGGCGTTGACGTTGAACGCGCCGGCGACGCAGGAGATCACCGGCAGGGTGTCGATGACCGCGACCGGCTTCGCGCCGACGACCCGGCCGACATTCAGCAGGTCGACGCCGTCGATCGGCGGATGCTTCTCCGCGATGAGGACCGACGATCCGCTGATTCCGTCGGCGTTCACGCCGAGCGCGATCAGCTCATTGACGATGAGCGGATTGACCACGTGGTCGAGGACGTCGAAGACGATCTCGAGCGTCACGTCGTCCGTGATGCGGAGGCCGGCGTGCGTCTTCTTCGCGATGCCGCGCTTCTGCAGCTCGTGGTCGATGTGCTTCCCGCCGCCGTGAACGATGACGAGCTGCTCGCCGCGGTGCCACTCGCGCGCGACCTCGCGCAGCACGGCGTCGCGCCGAGACGCGTCGTCGAGCAGGGAGCCGCCGAGCTTGATGACCTTCACTGCAGGCCCTCCGTCTCGGGGTAGCCGCACATCCGGTTGAAGTTCTGCACCGCCTGCGAGGCGGCGCCTTTCAGCAGGTTGTCGATGACCGAGACGACCACGGCGCGCTTGCCGCCGTTCAGGAGCTTGAATCCGATCTCGCACATCGGGGTGTTGACGACGTTCTTCAATTCCGGCAGCTCGCCCGGCGGCAGCAGCCGCACGAATGGCGCTTCTGCATACGCCTCGGCGAAGATCGCGACGATCTCTTCGTCGGTCACGGCATGCGTGAACCCGACGTGCATCGTCGAGAGGATTCCGCGGACGGTCGGCAGCAGGTGCGGCACGAAGACGAGCGTGGCGCGGTCGCCGAGCCGCAGCCCCTGCCGGATCTCCGGCTCGTGCCGGTGCGAACCGACGCCGTACGCCTTGAAGTTGCCGTACAGCTCCGCGAACGACCAGGAGACGTCCGACTTCTTGCCGGCGCCGGAGACGCCGCTCTTCGAGTCGCAGATCACCGGCTGCTCGCGGTCGAGGATGTAGGTCAGCGGCCGGAGCGCGAGGAGGATCGAGGTCGGATAGCAGCCGGGGTTCGCAATCAGCCGCGCTTTCTTCAGCTCGCCGTTGCACCACTCCGGCAGGCCGTACACCGCCTCGCCGAGGAGCTCCGGCTTCTCGTGCGAGAAGCCGTACCACGTCGGGTACAGCGAGGGGGACGTGAGCCGGAACGCGCCCGAGAGGTCGATGACTTTCATGTCGCGGTCGAGCAGTTGAGGCACCACTTCCGCGGAGACTTCGTTGGGCGTGGCGAGGAAGACGACCTCGGCGCCGCTGTTCGCGACGGCGTCGACGGAAAAGTCGGCCGAGGAGTAGAGGCCGGTGACGCTCGCGTGCGGGTGCTTCTTGAGAATGTTCGCCAGCTCGACACCGGCATAGCCGGTGGCGCCGACGACAGCGACATTAGTCATCGACAGCCTCCGGGACAATGAGCGGCGCTTCGCCCTCGATCTCGACGGCGTAGGTGACGAAGAGAAACGGTGTTTCGACACGTCGCGCAAACACACGACGCGCGGGCTGAGCGATTTCGAAAGATTCAACGTGAGCTAAACGAAGTTCCATGACAAATCTCCTTTGTCTGGGTCGCGCTATGCGCGAGTGCGGCGGCGCGCCGGATGGATCAGCTGGTCGAACTGCTTCGCGAGCGCGGCCGCGGCCTGCGGCGTGGCGAGTGCGAGGAAGATCGTGTCGTCGCCGCCGACGGTGCCGAGAACGTCGTCGAGGTCGGCCGCGTCGATGGCCGAGGCGACCGGCTGCGCGGCGGCCGTCGGCGTCTTGATGACGACGAGATTCATAGCCGCGACCGCCGAGAGGACGTTGTCGCGCACCAGCCGGTGCACCCGCTCCTCCCGCGTCTCGCGCGGTGTGAACGAGGTGACGTTCGACGAGGCGCTCATCGCTCCCGGAACGACGTAACCCGACGGCGACTTGGCGACGCCGAGGTCCCGCAGGTCGCGCGAGAGCGTCGGCTGGGTGACCTTCACGCCGCGCTTCTTCAGGAGCGACTGCAACTCCTCCTGAGAGTGCACGGAGGTGGTGCCGATGATCTCGAGGATCTCGTCGCGCCGCCGTACGGCCTCGCCTGCATAACTATTCATCGCCATGAATTTTTATTCATCCTGCGCCGAATGTCAACAGTTTCTCCGGGTGTCTATTCCGAGCTATCCTCCCCGCCCAAGTGCCAGCCACCCGACACATCGAGCGCCACTTCACCGCGAGCGACGTCGTTCGCGACGTCGTCATCGGGATGTCGGATGGGCTGACAGTGCCGTTCGCTCTGGCAGCGGGACTGTCGGGAGCGGTGGCGTCGTCCGGAATCGTTGTCACCGCTGGACTTGCGGAGATCGCGGCCGGCTCGATCGCGATGGGCCTCGGCGGCTACCTCGCCGCGAAGAGCGACGCCGACCACTACCACGCCGAGCAGCGCCGCGAGGAGCAGGAAGTCGTCGAGAAGCCGCGCGAGGAGATGAAGGAAGTCGCCGACATCCTGAGTCAGTACGGCATGTCGGACGAGCACATCCGTCCCGCGGTCGAGGCGATGAGCCGCAATCCGAAGGCGTGGATCGATTTCATGATGCGTTTCGAACTCGGCCTCGAGAAACCGGAGCCGCAACGCGCCCGCACCAGCGCCGCCGTCATCGCCGGGTCGTATGTCGTCGGCGGCCTCGTGCCGCTCGTTCCCTACATGCTCATTCACACGGCCGCGACGGCGCTCACGGTGTCGGTTGTCATGACACTCGCCGCGCTCGCAATTTTCGGGTGGGTGAAGGGGCAATACACCGGCGCGCGACCGTTGAAATCGTCCATTCAGACCACAATCACCGGCGGGCTGGCCGCCACGGCCGCGTTCCTGATTGCGAAGGCGATCGCCTAAAGCGCGATCCGCTGCACGGTCCAGAACAGCCCGGTCAACGCGATCGCCACGGAGCACGCGACGACGAAGCGGCGGTTCCGGAGCCATTGCGCGAAGAGGAGCATGGCGACGGCGATCACGACGAGCTGGCCGGCTTCGACTCCGACATTGAACGAGACCAGCGCCGGGACGAACTGGCGCCGCGGCAACCCGAGCTCGCGCAGGACGCCCGCGAAACCCATGCCGTGCAGGAGGCCGAAGACGAACACGACGACGACGCGCCACGGGTGCAGCCGCGAGGTAATGACGTTCTCGATCGCGACGCAGGCAATCGAGAGCGCGATCGCCGGCTCGACGACGCGCGACGGGAGCGAGACGACGCCGTACATCGTCAAGGCGAGGCTGATTGAGTGCGCGACGGTGAACGCGGTGATCTGCGAGAGCAGCGCGCGCATGCTGGTCGCCAGCAGGAACAGCCCCAGCACAAACAGGATGTGATCGAACCCCTCGGGCAGGATGTGCGTGAAGCCGAGGGCGAGGTACTGGCGGATGACTTCGAAGCGCGTCGGCGGGATGACGTCGCGCGAGAGCGCGAAGGGATTGCTCGTCGTCTCGGCGTCGAGCCACTGCGTCGTGACGGAGTCGCTTCCCTCGTTCTGCAGCGTGAGCGTGTACTTCGCGAA
>DASYSN010000228.1:0-3452 GCA_036003305.1 Thermoanaerobaculia bacterium | reverse complement strand
GGACTACAAGAAGGACCGCCGCCCGATGCCGGACGACCTCGTCGTCCAGCTCCCGCTCGTCAACGAGGTGCTGGAGGGCTTCCGGATCCCGGTCATCGGCGTCGAAGACTGGGAAGCGGACGACCTGATCGGCTCGCTCGCGTGCGCCGCGCGCGACCGCGGCTACGACGTCGTGATCGCAACGTCGGACAAGGACTTCTTCCAGCTCGTCGGCGACGGTATCTCGTTCTACCACACCGGCCGCGAGGTGCTCTACGACGCGAAAGGCGTCGGCGAAGCGTTCGGACTGCCGCCCGAGAAGGTCGTCGACGTCATGGCGATCTGGGGCGATGCGATCGACAACATCCCCGGCGTCCCCGGCATCGGCGAGAAGGGGGCGAAGTCGCTGATCACCGACTTCGGCTCGCTCGAGGGCGTCTACGAGAACCTCGACAAACTCAAGCCGGCGCAGCGAAAGAAGCTCGAGGAGAATCGCGACAAGGCGTTCCTGTCGCGCGATCTGGCGCGGATCAAGTGCGATCTCGACGTGACCAACATCGACTTCAAGGCGCTCGAACGCGGCGAGCCGGATCGCGCGAAGCTGCACGACGTCTTCTCCCGTCTCGAGTTCGCGTCGCTGATGCAGGAGTTCCTGCCGGAAGCGCCGCCGACCGTGCGCGACTTCCGCGTCGCCACGAGCGCGGACGACGTGCGCGCTCTCGTGACGGGCGACGAGGCGGTCGCAATCTGGTTCGAGCCGGACATCGGGGCGTCGCTGTCGGTTCGACAAGGGGAGTCGCTTCTCGTACCGGCGGACAGCGCCGCCGTCGCGGACGCGTTTCGCGAATTGCTCTCATCCGATCGCCTCTTCGTCGCTCACGACGCGAAGCTGCAGTCCCGCCGCCTGCAGGCGGCCGGCTGGCCCGTGCCGAAACGCTGGGCCGACACGATGCTGATGTCGTACGTCATCAATCCCGGCCTGCCGTCGCATGAGCTCGGGAACGTCGCGCGCGATCGTCTGAAGCAGGACGTCATGACGCGAAAGGACATCGAGAAAACGGCGCCATTGTTCGCGGCGGGGCACGAGAACGGGCCGCAGTATCAATACCTCGGCGAGAAATCCGACCTCGCACTCGCTCTGCGCAATGTCCTCGAACCGGAGTTGAAGCAGGAGCTACGCAAAATCTACGAGGACATCGAGCTGCCGCTGATGCCGATTCTGGCGCGCATGGAGGAACGCGGAATCCCGGTCGACGTCGCGCTGCTGCACCGGATGTCCAACGACATGGGCGTGCAGCTCGCCGACCTCGAGACGCGCATCTACGCCGAGGCGGGGACGGAGTTCAACATCAACTCGCCGCAGCAACTCGGACACATCCTGTTCGAGAAGCTGAACTATCCGGTCATCAAGAAGACGAAGGGAACGAAGGCGTTCTCGACCTCGGTCGACGTGCTGCAGGAGCTGGCGTCGCACGGATTCGTCGTGCCGCAGCTCATCCTGCAACACCGCGAGCTGCACAAGCTGAAGTCGACCTACATCGACGCGCTGCCGCAACTCGTCGACTCGCGCGGCCGCGTGCACACGTCGTTCAACCAGGCGGTCGCTGCGACGGGGCGCCTCTCCTCGTCCGATCCGAATCTGCAGAACATCCCGATCCGGACGGAGCTCGGCCGCTCGATCCGGAAGGCGTTCGTCGCCGACGCCGGACAGGTGCTGCTGTCGGCCGACTACTCGCAGGTCGAGCTGCGCATCCTGGCGCACATCTCCGGCGACGCCGACCTGATCGAGACCTTCCGCCGCGGCGACGACATCCACCGCGCGACCGCCTCCAAGATGTTCAACATCCCGCCGGAGCAGTTGACACACGACCAGCGCCGCGCCGCGAAGACGATCAACTTCGGCGTCCTGTACGGGATGTCGGCGTTCCGGCTGTCGAATGAGCTCGACATCCCGACGGGACAAGCGAAGGACTTCATCGACGCTTACTTCGCGCGGTATCCGAAGATCCAGGAGTACCTCGACCGCACGCTCGACGAGGCGCGGTCGACCGGGAAGGTGACCACGCTGTTCGGGCGCGTCCGCTATATCCCCGAGATCCACAACAAGTCGTTCACCGTGCGCGGCAACGCCGAGCGGATGGCGACGAACGCCCCGATCCAGGGGACGGCCGCCGACATCCTGAAGCTGGCGATGATTGCGCTCGACGCAAGGCTCGATACCCGCGTCGCGCGCATGCTCCTCACCGTGCACGACGAGATCGTCATCGAGGCCAGCGAAAGCGAGGCGCCGGAGGTGGCGAAGATCGTGAAAGATACGATGGAGAACATCTTTCCGCTCGCGGTGCCGCTGGCGGTCGACACGCGATGGGGACCAAGCTGGTACGACGCAAAGGACTGATTCAGAGGGGAGAGCGGAGACGGGAGAGCGGAGAAAAAAAAGCGAAGCTCTCCGCTCTCCGCTCTCCCGCCTCCGCTCTTATCCTCGCGCTCTCGCTTGTGGCGTGCCGCTCCGAGATAAAACACGTTGCACCCCCCGCCGTCCCGCAGGTCCGCGCGACGGTCATCACGATCGAGACGAAGATCCAGCCGGACGACAAGACGTTCACGCACTCGATCGTCATCGCGGGCGACAAAGCGCGTTCGCTCGACGAGCTCGATCAGTGGCGGTTGTTCGACCTGAAGGCGAACACCGTCACGTTCGTCGATGAGATCGCAAACTCCGTTCGCACCGAACCGTTCGCACCTCGCGACAGCGTCCTCCACGCGACGCGCGAAACCAGGCCGCTGCAAGGGGTCAGCGCAACGCTGTGGACCGAGTCCAAAGGCGGGTACGTTCGTCAGCTCTGGATCGGGAACCACCCCGCCATCCCGCCCGCGCTCTTCTCGATGATGAGCGGCATCAAGGCGCCGGGGTTCCCGCTCGCGGAGCACGCGGAACTGCCGTATCTGAACAAAAAGCTCGTGGTCGATAAGACGGTGACGCGGATCGAATCGAAAAACGTTCCCGCGTCGCTCTTCGTTACAAGACCTGCCGCGAATCGCCGACCCGCTTCGTGACGCCCTCGCGGTCGAACCACTCCAGGAGAGGAATGGCGATCTTGCGCGAGAGCCCGAACAGCGCCTTGAATTGCGCCACGTCGATCGTCTCGCCGCGCTTCGCGCTCATCGTCTCGCGCGCCTTCACCAGCACGTCTTTGTGCAGGTAGACGCCTTCCGCGAGCCGCACCAGCGTCCCCTGCTTCACGAGAAAGCTGATGACCCCCTCGATCATCTTCGGCTTCCACATCTTCTCGTTGATGATCTCGGAGACGGCGGGCGGCGCCAGTCCCGCGGTCGCGTATTTCGTTTCGATCGCGCGCGCCATCTCCCCCTCGGCGCCGCCGAGGGTCTTCGAGCGGCCGGGGATCTCGAGCGCGTCGCCCTGAATGGCGACGATCTTCTCGCGCACGAGGTCCTGCAGCAGAAAGTTGATC
>DASYSN010000227.1:0-2947 GCA_036003305.1 Thermoanaerobaculia bacterium | reverse complement strand
CGGGTGGCGGTCACCGTGATCGACTCGGTGGTCGTCGTCTGCTGGCCAAAGAGCGGCGCGGCGACGAGCAGCACCAGCCAACGCACGCGCGCGATTCTACGTAGAATCCGCCGCGCATGCCCGAGTTCACGCCGCCGTGGTGGCTCCGTAACCCGCACGCGCAGACGGTGTTCGGACGGATCGTCCGCCCGCGCCGCCTCGTGGAGCTGGAGCGGGAGATCATCGAGACGTCCGACGGCGACGAGCTGGTGCTCGATCATCTCCCCGGTGACCCGAAAACGCGGTTCATCCTGATGCACGGACTCGAAGGAAGCTCCAACTCGGTCTACATGCAAGGACTGCTCTCAGCGATCGCCACGCGTGGGATGAGCGCGACGGCGATCAACTTTCGCTCCTGCGCGCGCGACCCGAAGAACCTCTCGCGCATGCTGCCGAACCGCCGGCCGCGCTTCTATCACTCGGGAGAGACCGCCGATTTCGATTTTTTCGTGCAGACGCTTGCCAAACGCTCACCGTCGACGAAGCTCCTCGCCGCCGGCGCGTCCCTCGGCGGCAACGCGCTCCTCAAGTGGCTCGGCGAACATCCGGGTCAGACGACGATCGCCGCCGCCGCCACGATCTCGGTTCCCTACGACCTCGGCGCCGGCGCGATTCACCTCGAACAGAGCTGGGGCGGACGTCTCTACGTGAACCGATTCCTCGCCACGTTGAAGGAGAAGGTGAAGGCGGTTCATCAGAAGTTTCCCGAAACGAAGCTCGACATGGATCGCGTGATGCGCTCGCGCACCTTCCGCGAGTTCGACGACGCCGCGACCGCGCCGCTGCACGGCTTTCGCGACGCGGACGATTACTATGCGCGTTCGAGCTCGCTCTGGTTTCTGCCGAAGATCACCACGCCGACGCTCTGCATCAGCGCCGAGGATGATCCGTTCCTGCCGCGGGAAGCGCTCGACCGGGCGCGCGCGGCGGCCTCGCCCAGCATTCATTTCGTGACGACTCCGCACGGAGGACACGTAGGATTCGTCGGAGAGTCGATGACCTACTGGGCCGAAGAGCTGGCGGTGGAGTGGTTGCTAACGCGATGAGACGTCCGATCCTCACGCCTTCGCAGCGCTCGATCCTTCTCTCGGTCTGCGCCGCCGTCTACGGCATCGCCGTCGCGTTCTCGACATACCAGCACTGGCTGAAACCGGCGCCAGCGGACCAGCTTCCCGGCTACATGACGAGCGAAAAGCTGAACGCGAACGCGTCGTTCCGCTTCTATCTCACGCTCGTCATCCTTCCGATCCTCGCGACCCTGCTGCTCCGGCCGGTCGTCGAACGGCTGACGCGGCCTGACACGCGCTCGTGGGCCAGGAACGCATTCGCCTGGGCGCTGCTCACGGCGCCGTGGTACGTGAGCGTGGCGAGGCAGGACATCCTCTGGACCGCGCTGCCGGGGCTCATCGCGGCGACACTCTTCACGCTTCTCCGCCGCGTCGACATCGATTTCAGCCGCCGCGATACGATCCTCCTCCCGACGTTCATCGCCGTGCTCCTCGGCATCATCGACATGACGAACCTGCCGGTGGAGCGTGCGATGCCGATCGCCGCAGGCATCGTGATGCTGGTCCGCATCGCGGTCGTCTTCGTTCGCCGCGCGGACGGTATCCCTCCCTCGCTCGCGTTCGCCGCCGCACCGGTCGGCCTGGCGCTGCAGACGCACTTCTTCGCGCGCGACCAGCGCTATGCCGGCTGGCCCGCGATCGCCATCGCGGTCCTCACGCCGTTCGCGATGCGCGCGTTCGTCCGCAACCGTCCTGACATCCGGCGCCGGATCCGCCTCGCCGTCGCCTTCGCAATCTTCCCGATCGCCGCGTACTCGTACGTCAGCGCCGTCAGCCTCTACACGGCGGAACACTTCCAGCGCGTCGATCTCTTTGAAGACAGCCATCACCTCGCGCCGGGTTGGGAGATCTTCCACGGCGCGCGGCCGTACAAAGATGTCGTCCCGATGCACGGCCTGCTCGACGACGGCCTGATCGACGCCGCGATCATGCGTTTCAGCAAGCCGAACGTCGGCGCGGTGATGAAGATCCGCGGCACGATCGCCACGCTCATGGGCCCGGCGCTCTACTTCCTCGGCTTCGCCGCGACCGGGTCGCCCGAGGCGGGCATGCTCGCGTTCTTTGCGACGGTGATGATGGGCTACAGCGTCGGCGGGCTGCGCTTCGTGCCGTCGCTGGTCGTGCTCGCACTCGTCGCGGGGGCGTTGCGCCGGCGGAACGCGCGGCTCCTCGCCTGGGCGGGAGGGCTGTGCGTCATCGCGGGACTCACCGGCCTCGACATGGGCTTCTACAGCGGACTCGTGACGCTCGCCGGCATCCTCCGTTTTCCCGACCGGAAGCGCGCGTTCAAGCTGACGTCGATCGGTGTCGCGATCGTCTTCGGAGTCGCGCTCGTCGGGATGTTGATCGGCGGCTTCCTCGTCGACTTCTTCCGCGTCAGCCTCTTCGAGATCGCGAACCTCGGGCCGGTCTACACGCTGCGTCCGATGGAGGGCGGGCCTCCGCAATCACTCGACCGCCAGTTCCCCGAGATCCTCACCGCCGTCTTCGACCAGCGCGGCATGATGTACCTCGGCTGGGTCGCCGCGATGGTGATCTTCGCGGTGATGCTGAGGCGTCGCGGAACGCGGCGCGCCGAACCGATGTTCGCCATGTCGGTCTTCATCCTCGCGACCGGCATCTCCTACGCCGAGCGGCAACACATCTACTACCACTTCATCCTTCCGGCGTTCATCGCCACGGCGGCGTATGTGTTGTTCCGGCGCCGCAGCACGGTGGCGCGCGTCAGCGGAGTGGCGCTGGTCGCGACGCTCGTCGTCCTCACGAACTTCACCATCCATTTCGCGATCGACACATACCTGCGCCGCACCCACGGCATCACCGATCCGTTCTGGCACGAG
>DASYSN010000226.1:0-2979 GCA_036003305.1 Thermoanaerobaculia bacterium | reverse complement strand
TCGCGGCCTTAACTTTCAACTTTCGACCTGACCCCTTTAACGCTACTTGTTCATTTCGAGCTTGTTGACGACGATCTCGCCGTTCTTCATCTCGCCGGTGACGTCGGCGCGGAGGTTGTCCTTCTTGTCGGACTTCTGGATGGCTTCCTTCGCCATGTCGCTGCCCTTTTGGTCGAACTTGACGAACTTGCCGTCGACGACGGCGCCGTAGCCGGACTTGGAGCACATCATGGCGCAGTGCTTGGTGTGCTTCTCGGGCGCGGCCATCTGGTCTTTCTTGCCGGCGCAGTCGGCATCCATCAGCGAGACGTTCTTCCACGTCTCGGCGGCGAGGGGGAGGGCAATCATGAGAACGAGGGTAGCGAATATGGTTTTCTTCATCGGGGGTTCCTTTCTAAACGTGTCAGCGTGAATGCTGCGATGGAGATCTCGATGTCTCGGACGGCGAGATCGTAAAACATTCCTGTGGTGACGAGGTTGATGGCGATGCCAATTAACCAGATCATGACAATGTAGCCGCCGATGCGGGTCAGGCCGGCGAGGACGATCAGGCCGGCGATGATCTCGACGACCCCGACGATCCGCATGAAGAGCGCGGGGCTGATCGGGATCACCTTGGTCGCGTAGGGGCTGAGGTACATCTGCCAGTCGGCCAGGATGTTGAAGAACTTGTCGATTCCCGCGAGGAGCGGCCCGAGGCCGAGCCCGATCCGCAACGCCCAGTAAGGAGCCCTCAAACGATCGTTCAAATTGGACCTCCTGAGCCGTTAGAGAATACCCGGGCGCTTTCGTGACATGTCACGTTTACGCGCCGCGGCGCTCCAATGGATGTATGACAGCGATTCCTGACAGCCTATCGCGAGACGCCATGACCGACGCGGAGATCGTGCGCCGCGTCCTGGAGGGCGAGACCGCCCTGTTCGAGTTGATCATGCGCCGCTACAACCAGCGGGTGTACCGCGCGGTGCGGGCGATCGTGCGCGACGAGTCGGAGACCGAGGATGTGATGCAGCAGGCGTACGTGAACGCGTACACCCATCTGCGGCAGTTCGAGCAGCGCTCGGCGTTCTCGACGTGGCTGACGCGCATCGCCATCAATGAAGCGCTGGCGCGGATCCGGCCGCGAGGTCTGCACATGGTGCCGGACGCCGACATGCCCGAAGTGGAATCGCCATCACCAAACCCGGAGGAGGCCGCGATGACGTCGGAGATCAAAGAAGTCATGGAGTCGGAGATTTCGGCGCTGCCGGACTCGTACCGCTCCGTCTTCATGCTCCGCGAAGTCGAAGGGCTCTCCACCATCGAGACCGCCGAATGCCTCAACCTCAGCGAGGACGTCGTGAAGACGCGGCTCCACCGCGCCCGGGCCATGCTCCGCGAGAACATCTACAAACGCGCGAACTTCGGCTCGACGTTCACATTCGGCCACGGCCGCTGCGACCGGATCGTGGCCGCGGTGATGGCGCGGATCGCGTAGATCGCACGCCCCCTCACCCGGCCTTCGGCCACCCTCTCCCCGCTACGCGGGGCGAGGGGTAATTACGAAAAGGCGGCGTCATTACCGTTCGGCTTACGAAGCGCGGAGACGCCGTCATTACCCTTCTCCCCGCGACAGCGGGGAGAAGGTGGCCGAAGGCCGGATGAGGGGCGATTCCGCGAAACCCTACCAACCCCGCACCGGCCGCCACTCCCCCACCACCCGCCGGCCCTCGAGCGCGTAGTAGCGGTCGTACATGGCGGCGGTGAGGCACGAGTGGTTCGGGATGATGCGGAGCTGAGTGCCGACGGGGTAGCGCACGACGTCGCCTTCGATCTTGCCGTGCTCCTGCGACAGCGCGATCAGGCGCAGCGGCAGCGGGTGGAGATCGAGATCGCAGACGACGCCGTAGCCGAAGTGTGGGTCGACATGATCGGGACCGCTGTCTTTCGACATCGCGAGCGCGCCGGCGTCGACGATCAGGTTGTTACGCCCGGGATAGCAGCCGACGACCGTGGCCAGAACCGACACGGCGACGTCGTCCATGGAGCACGAACCGATCGTCGCCTGGAACGCGTCGAAGAAGACGTAGTTGCCGGGACGCACTTCGTCGCATTCGGCGAAGCGATCGACCACCGACGCGGTCGGCGTCGAGCCGATGCTGCGGACGAGATCGTCCGCGCCGAGGATCGCGCGGAAGCGGGAGACGGCATCGACCTCAGCGGCGGCGTAGTGGCGGATCTCCTCGACATTCTTCGCATGGTAGGAATGGCCGGCGTGCGTCAGGAGACCCTGAAAGCGTACGGACGACGAGTCGCGCATCGCGAGCGCGAGCCGCGCGCTGTCGGGATCGTCGGGATCGACGCCGGCGCGGTGATAGCCGCAGTCGACCTTCAGAAAGACGTCGAACAGATGACCGCTCGCCTCGAGCGCGCGGAAGGCACGCTCGCTGTCGACGAGCACGTTCAAACGCTCGATCCGTTTCGCCAAACCCGCGGCTCGGGCCACTTTTTCAGGGGGAATCGGCACCGCGTACGTAATGTCGCCGAACCCCGCATCGGCGAAGAACTCCGCCTCGGCGAGCGTCGAGACGGTGATCGGACCAGGCTTGCCGCCGTGCTGCATCCGTCCGATCTCGATCGTCTTGTGCGTCTTGACGTGCGGCCGGAACGCGACGCCCGACGCGCGCGCCTTCTCGCGCATGCGGTCGCAGTTCGCGCGGACGCGCGCGGCGTCCACCAGAAAGGCGGGTGTTGTCAACTCCGCTAACATGAATCACCGGTGCGAAAGATCATCCACATCGACATGGATGCATTTTATGCATCGGTCGAGCAGCGGGACGATCCGTCGCTGAAGGGCAGGCCGGTGATCGTCGGCTGGCCCGGCGAGCGAAGCGTCGTCTGCGCGGCGTCGTACGAGGCGCGGAAGTTCGGCGTCCACTCGGCGATGCCGGCGACGCGCGCCATGCGCATGTGCCCCGAGGCCGTGTTCATCCACCCGAA
>DASYSN010000225.1:0-9950 GCA_036003305.1 Thermoanaerobaculia bacterium | reverse complement strand
TTAATCGCACGCTCGGCGGGCCGTACACACGGTCGCCGAGGCCATGATTGAGGTCACTCCACGTTAATCGCACGCTTCTCGTGCGTCTTCGAACGGTCGCGACGCGGACGACTGACATCGTCGACATCAATCGCGCGCTGGCCGCGCTCGAATGGGAGCGACGAGAGGCGCCGGCAGGATTGCCGGCGCCACACAGAGGCTCACTTCATCGCGGTCTTGGTCTCGACGATGTCCTTCTTGAAGGACGACACCGCGCCGAGGAGCTCGTCCTTCTCGGCTTGGCCGACCTTGAAGTGGTCGAGCGAGGCGACGAGGTCGGCGACGGCGGAATCCCACTGCGCCTCGGTGATGCCCATCCCGGCGTGCGCGGTCTTCATGTCGCGGCCGGTGTAGTAGCACGGCCCACCGGTCGCCTGGCAGACGAGATCGACGACGTTCTGGCGCAGCTTCTTGAGCGAGTCCTGGCTGTGGCCGGCGAGGAACGGGGCGATCTGCTTGTCGGTGGCGAGGCGGCCGATGAAGTCGTCGCTGACGGCTGCGATAGCGTCGTAGCCGCCGAGGCGCTTGTAGAGCGACGCCTTCTGCATCGGGGCGTCTGCCGCGAGAGCGGCGGTGGCAAGAGCGAGTAAAGACACGACTACCAGAAACTTCTTCATGTTCCCTCCTGATGTCGCGCGCGCTTTCCCCTACCTACGCGACGCGCTGGGCTTCGGATGTACACTCTCCGCCTCCAAAGGAGAGAGGACCCCCATGGCCGATCTGTCGACGATCTTCACAGGCATTCGCTTCGAGAACCCGTTCATGCTCGCATCGGCGCCGCCGACCGAGTCGGACGCGAACATCATGCGAGCCTTCGAGGCAGGTTGGGGCGGCGTGGTCACCAAGACCATCGGCCTGCACCCGGTCGTCAACGTCAAGGGACCAAAGACGAAGTTCCTCCGCGCCGACAACAGCGGGACGCGCCTTTCGATGGCGAAACGCAACGACTCGACCCTCGTGGCGTCGTGGAACTGGGAGCTGATCTCCGACAAGCCGCTCGACTGGTGGATCGGAAAGCTCGCCAACATCAAGAAGCAGTACCCGAGGAACGTCCTCGTCGCCTCGATCATGGCCGGCAGCGGTAATGACAAGGAGCTGAACAACTGGCAGACGCTCGCCAAGGCGTGTCAGGACGAAGGGTGCGATGCGCTGGAGCTGAACTTTTCCTGCCCGCACATGGACCGCGTCGACATGGGATCGAACGTCGGTAAGGACAAGGTGCTCTGCTCGGTCGTGACGCAGGCGGTCAAGGAAGTCTCGAAGATCCCGGTCTGGGTCAAACTCACGCCTGCGACCGCGAACATCGTGGAAGAAGCGACCGCCTGTTTCCTCGGCGGCGCCGATGCAGTGTCGTCGTCGAACACGTTCCCGTCGCTCCCGCCGATCGACCCGGCCTCGCTCGACTTCGAGATGAACGTCGACGGCTACGTCAGCTCCGGCGGCCTCGGCGGACCGGCGATCCTGCCGCTCTCGATGGCGAAGATGGCGCAGTTGACCAAGGCGTTCCCCGACCGGGAGTTCTCCGGCATCGGCGGCGTCTCGACGTTCGAACACGCCCTCAACTACTTCCTCCTCGGCTGCGGCACTGTTCAGGTTTGCACGGCGGCCATGCTCGACCACGCGATCGGCCCGAATGTCATCAAGGAGCTGACGCGTGGCATGTCCGAGTTCATGGACCAGCGCAACTTCCCGTCCCTTGCCGACTTCCGCGGCCTCCGTCGAGAGCGCGTGGTCCCCCACTCCCAGATCAAACGCCCCGACACCCGCGAGTACCACGGCGGCTACGAAGAGGAAGTGGAAGGCTACGCCCAGCCGCTGACGACAGCGTAACCCCGGCTGTCATCCTGAGCCGGCGTAGCGCGGCGAAGGACCTCCCAAGTATGGAACTGAAAGTCCACCAGTACGCCGTTTACATGATGACGAACCGGTGGAAGAACGTCCTGTATACCGGCGTCACGAGCTCGCTCGAAAAGAGAGTGTGGCAGCACAAGTCCGGCTCGATACCTGGCTTCACGAAGAAGTACAACTGCGACCGTCTCGTGTTCTTCGAGATCTCCGACAGGGTCGAAACGGCCATCGCTCGCGAAAAGCAGATCAAGGGCTGGACAAGAGCGAAGAAGAATGCATTGATTGCAACGATGAATCCCGAGTGGAAGGATTTGGCTGAGGAGTGGTATCGCAACACTCCGAGGGGATCCTTCGCCGTCTACGCGGCTCAGGATGACAAGAAGGGGACACCATGACCGACGTTCTCAACGAAACTGACATTGACGTGATCGCCGACTACAAGCGGCACACGTGGCCGGCTGCTTCGACGTACTACCAGGACCCGCTGTTGATCGATCACGGCGAGGGGATGTACGTCTTCGACGACAAGGGGAACCGCTACCTCGACTGCTTCGGCGGGGTTCTGACGGTCTCCGTCGGGCACGCGAACAAGCAGGTCAACGCGGCGATCCATGCGCAGATCGACAAGGTGACGCACACGTCGGCGCTCTACGTGAACAAGCCGGCGCAGGAGCTCGCGGCGAAGGTCGCGGAGCTGACGCCGGGGAAGCTGAACCAGAGCTTCTTCAGCAACAGCGGCACCGAGGCCGATGAGACGGCGATCCTCGCGGCGCGGCTCTACACGGGACGCCAGGAGATCATCGCGCTGCGCCACGCGTACCACGGCCGCACGATGCTGTCGATGTCGGCCGCCGGCCACTCGACCTGGCGCCACGGCGGAACCGCGGTCGCCGGCATCAAGCACGCCTACGCGCCGTACTGCTACCGCTGCCCGTTCGGCCAGACCTATCCCGAGTGCGGCGTCCGCTGCGCGACGGATATCGAGGACCTGATCCTCACGACCACCGACGGCAAGATCGCCGGCATGATCGCCGAGCCGATCCTCGGCGTCGGCGGTTTCATCGTCCCGCCGAAGGAGTACTTCCAGATCGTCACCGACATCGTCCACCGTTACGGCGGCATCTTCATCTGCGACGAAGTGCAGACCGGATGGGGCCGCACGGGCGACAAGTGGTTCGGCATCGAGCATTGGGACGTCGAGCCGGACGTGATGACGTTCGCGAAGGGAATGGCGAACGGCTCGCCCGTCGGCTGCACCACGACGACTGATGAGATCGCGCGCACGTTCCCCGGCCTCACCTTCTCGACGTTCGGCGGCAACCCGGTCACCTCGGCCGCGGCCGTCGCGACGATCCGCTACATCGAAGAGAACGATCTCCCCCGCAACGCGGCGGTCGTCGGCGCGCACCTGCGCCAGCGACTCACCGATCTGCAGGAGAAGTACGACAAGATCGGCGACGTCCGCGGCATGGGCCTCATGCAGGCGATCGAGTGTGTCGAGGACCGCAAGACGAAGACGCCGGCGCCGGGAGTCGTGGTGAAGGTCTTCGAGGAGACGAAAAAGCGCGGAGTCCTGATCGGCAAGGGCGGCCTATTCGGCAATGTCATCCGCCTCGGCCCGCCACTGATCGCGACCAAGGACGACATTGACGTCCTCTGCGATGCGCTCGATTCCGCGTTCGCGATGGCGTAACGTCAGGCGAATAGCTCGTCGATCGGCTGGTAGACGCCGTCCTTCGCGGTCGGGACGTACTCGAACCCACGGTTGAGCGGGTCGTCGTGTCGCGTCGTCGTGTAGTCGATACCGAGGGCGGAGTACATCGTGGAGGCAATGTCCTCGGGGCGGATGTCGCGTTCCAGACTCCAGCCGTAGTCGACCGCCGCGTCGCCGACGTCGTTCGTCTTGCCGAGGACCCTGCCGCCTTTGACGCCGCCTCCGGCGAAGACAATCGACATCCGCTGATGGTGATCGCGGCCGTTCTGGACGTTGAGCGGCCCGAGGGTCCGGCCGAATTCGGCGTAGACGACGACCATCGTCTCGTCCAGAAGCGTCTTCCCGGGCGTCGACCCAGGCGTGCCGGCCAGGTCGTCGAGAAAGGCTGCGTATGCGGTATCGAACGTGGTGCAGCGCGGGACGAGCTTTCCGTAGATCTCGTTGTGATCGTCCCAGCCGGTGTACGTCGCCTGCACGAAGCGCGTGCCCCGATCGGCGGCGACGAGCTGCTTGGCAAGAATGAGTTCCGCTCCGAATTTCGATTTGCCGTAACGCTGAAAGTCCGTGGTGCCGACCGTGAAAACCGACGCCATTTCAGGCGACTTCGTGAGCTTCGCGGCTCCGTCGTAAAGCGCGCCGAAATCGCTCGCAGCCTTTCCGAGCGCACCGTCGCGATCGGGATCGAGCTGCGACAGAAGTTGCAGCCGCTCATCGAGCCGGAGGGCGCCATCGCGATGCGTCATCGTGGCGATCGCGCCCGGCGTCGGGTTGACACGCAGAGTCAGTGGTGCGTTGCTGGCACTCAGGTACCCGGCCGACGCTCGCGCCGGCTCGAGCGCCACAAACGACGGAAGGACGTCGGAGTCCCGCCGTGACGAGACCGACTCGATCGAGACGACCGACCCGATATGCGGCGCAACGTTCCCGAGAACACCCGCCGGATTGCGCGAGATCTGGGTCCAGCGTTGCGCGAGCGGGTGCACGGCGACCCACGCGAGGCCCGTCCGAACGATCGCGAGCTTGTCGAGGTGCACGGAGGTCTTGCCGAGGATTCCGTGAGGCCAGCGCACGTCGCCGAAGGTCGTCGGCGCAAGACCGGACGGCGTCCACGAGCCCTCTTTCAGGTCCCACATGTCGGTCTGGCTCGGTGCCCCCTCGAGAAAGATGAGCACGCAGTTCTTGGCGGTGTTGTGGAGGCGCGGCGCGACCGAGGTCCGCTGATGCAGCAGCGACTCGCTGAACGCGTTGCCGGCAAACCAGCCGGCGAGTCCGAGACCGCCCAGCCGGATGAAGCCGCGGCGGCTGAACTGGGCTCCCGACAGCGGAAACGCCGGCGGGGTGGCGCAAATCTCACACGATTGCTTGCGTTTCACGGTCATGCCTCAGTAGAAGAGGAACTCGAGCTTGTTGAGCAGCACGAACTGCAGGTCAGGCGCACGGTCCGAGAGCGTGCCGCCGTTCAGGTACGCAAGTGCGGTCTGGCGCTCCGAATCGATCGGATGCCGCGACAGCGCCGCGACGTACAACTGATCGACGATCTCATCCGGAGTCTTCTTCGCGGAGAGGAGCGAGCCCACCAACGTGTTCGTCGTTGCGATTCCGTCGAGTATCTGCCGGTCGTTCAACATCTCGAGCACTTCGAGCAGCGTTGGGTCCTGGCTCCGCGGATTCGAGTCGCGGTCTCCCTCCCCGAAATCCTGCAGGAACGGCCCCTGGGCGTAGCCGTTATTGACGAACGCCAGCGGATCGGGAGTGGCCACCGCCTTCGTGACGGCGCCATGCAGAACGACGTTCAACGCCATGTGTCTGCCGGTCGCCTGATACAGCGCGTCCAGAAGCACCTCGGCCATCATGCGTCGCGGGTAATGGCGCGCGAAATACGGCGTCGAAGCCTCGCTCCACGTGCCGCCGTACCGGCCCGAAAGCTGGTAAGCATTCGATTGGGCGATCAGCCGCATCAGCGCGCGCAGATCGAATCCGTTCTGCTGAAAATAGGTCGCGAGCTCGTTCAGGAGGGCCGGATGCGTCGCCTGCGTGGTGCTCGCAAGATCGAAGTTGTCGACCGGCTCGACGATGGCGAGGCCGAAGAACTCTTTCCAGATGTAGTTCACCGCCGCGCGTGCGAACTGCGGGTCGGCGGTCAGCAGACGCGCGTACGCGACGCGGCGGTTCTCCCCGTCAGCAGGCTGCCCGCCAAAGAGATATGCGGGACTCACAACGTCCGATCCGCCGGTCGAGGGCTGCCGGGAGGTCTTGTTTCCGGTGGTCGTGTCGAGGCGATACTCCGTTCCGTTCGATTCGGTGATGACGAATGACCCGCCTGCCCCCTGGGTTTGAAAGGTCACACCGATACCGGAGAAGAATGCCGCCATCCCCCACAACTGCCGCCGCTTGACGCTCGCCATCCCCCTGTTGAGCAGCTCGAGGTGGCCGACTCCGTCATGACAGGAGACACACATCATCGGCAGGCCGAGGAATTGCGTTCCCGATTGCGTCGCGATGTTGTCGAACGTGTCCTGCGGCGGCCCGTTCTCCTGATAGAGGCGAACGAAGTAGTTCGAGGCCGGAGCCGCCATCTGGTCGCCCGATGACGTGAGGAGCTCGCGGACCATGGCGTCGTATGCCTTGTGGCCCGAGATACTGTCGCGAATCCAGTGATAGTAGGGGCTCCGGCCGTTCAAGACGCCCTGGCCGACGCTCGATGCGTCGTAGATGTTCTGCACCAGATCGCCGAACCACAGCGTCCACCGGTCATTGAAATCGTCGGAAGCAAGCAGGGTGTCGATGATGCGATCGCGTTTGTCGGCGCTCGTATCGGCGAGAAAGGCGTTCACTTCATTCGGGGTGGGGATCCGGCCCGCAAGATCGATCGTGACCCGGCGTAGGAACTCCGTATCGGAAGACATCGGAGCCGGCACGATGCGCGCGAGCTTCATCTTCCCGAAGATCTCAGTGTCGATAAAACTGCGGCTGCTCGGGTAGACGATCGGCGGAGGCACCGGAGGCGCGACCGCGCGATGCCGTCCGGAGGGCGCGACTGCCTCGGCTACCTTGGAAACCTGTGACTGGATCTCATGCGCAGTCTGAAAATGTTGAGGGAACGGGCATGCCGCGGCGGTAGCCGCGAGAATCCAGCCGCTGATCACGATGAACCAAATGTAGCACCTGACTGGCTACGGTGTCAGTTTGAAACGAACGGTCATGTTGTAGATGACGTCGACCGGCTTGCCGTTCAGGAGTCCCGGCGAGAATTTCCATTGCGACATCGCAAAGATCGCGGCGCCGTTCAACTCTCCGAATGGCGACTGCGCGATCGGCCGGATGCTTCGCACACAGCCGTGCTTCGTGATGACGGCCTCGAGGATGATCATCGACGAGCCGTTGGGTCCCATGTTGCGGCGCGTTTCGGCCGGAAACGCCGGCTCGACGGAGTGAATTTTCACCGGCGCCACGATCCGGCCGCCAGTGCGCGACAGCGGCAGCACGTCGTCGTTCGACGGCGGATCTTCATCGAGGCACAGCGTGTCGCCGGACGCGTGCGCCAGAACGACATCCGGCATCGCGAGGGGGCTCATCACGCTCGTGTTCGTCGCGTACGAAAGACGCACCATCGTTTCGATCTGCCGCAGACAACCGGTGCGGCCCATCTTCGAGACATCGACCGACTGCACCCGGCCCGCCGTATCGACGACCGCTCCGGCAATGCCGAGCCAATCGCCGCAACGGCCAAGCGCTTCGGACAATCCGGACGGAAGGACGCCGGGAAGCTGCAGGGCGGGCGGCGGCACGGCTTTCGGCGGGTAGGAGCCGCGGGTCGGCCGTTTCGCCGGCATGTCACACGACACAGGCTGCGTGCCGCAATGCTTCTGGCGCAGCGTGTACTCACGATCGGTGAGCAGCATGTCGACGGCGTTGCTGGCGTGGCCGAGGAGATGGTCGGCTTCGTTGGACTCGAGCCACTCGAGCCACTTGTCGTTTTCGCGTTTATCGAAGCCGGCGATGCGGCGGACCAGCTCGCGGCCGAATGCCTCGCGCATGCTGACATCGTCGCGCGGCGTCGCCACGGCGTCGTGAACCGGCTGGGGGAGAGTGGCGGCATCGAGCGAATACGTATCGACCGCGTACCAGACGCTCGCGACGCGGATCGGCTCGGACGGCGAGTCGAACGACGCGGCGAGAACGCTCGGCGCTACCGCCGCTCCCGAGTCGGTCATGACGCTGAGATACTCGAGCCATCCGGGTTCATCCTGGACGCCGACGAGCCGTGAGGCAGTCACGGTCATCGCTCCCGGCCGTCCCCAGAGCGCCTGACGAAAGAAGTCGGCGCGCGCCAGTGTCCGCGCACCTTTCAGCTTTGTCATGTAAATGTCGATCGGCTCGTTTCCGCCGCGGCGGGCGATTGCCTGCGCCACGTCGTTGTCGAGCGAGGCCGGCCACTTCGCGGCGGCCGCGATCGCGTAATCGACGTCTTCGGGCGCGCCGAGCAAGGCGATCGACCGCAGCTCCTCGCGCGCCGCACTGGCGTCGCTCTCCTGCTCCGCGCTCTTCCGCAGATCGCCGACCAGGGTCTTTTCATCGCGAACGGCGGCGACACGCGCCGCCGTGGCGCGGACGAGCGAATCGGTGCTGCTCAACGCGATTCGCAACGGCTCGACGATTGCCGCGGCGTCTTTCTCGTTTACGAGGTAAGCAACGTCGATCGGCTTGGCGGTGGATGCAGAGATCGCGAGGAGGACCAGAAGAGAGTTCATTTTCGGGGCCAGCGCACATCATAATCCCCGCATGCGCACAGTCATCAAAAACGGGCGTGTCGTCACCGCGGTCGACGACTACAACGCCGACATTCTCATCGAGGACGGCACCGTGGCCATGATCGCCAAGACCATCGACGTCGACGCCGACCGCGTCATCGACGCGAAAGGCCGCCTCGTCATTCCGGGCGGCATCGACCCCCACACGCACATGGAGCTGCCGTTCGGCGGCACGTCGGCGTCCGACACGTTCGAGACGGGGACGCGCGCGGCTGCATTCGGCGGGACGACGACGATCATCGATTTCGCCGTGCAGTACCGCGGGCAGACGCTGCAGGAAGCGATCGACGCGTGGCATGCGAAAGCCGACGGCAACACCTCGATCGACTACGGCTTCCACCTGATCTGCACCGACCTTCCCGACGAACGCCTCGGCGAGATGCGGCGGATGATCGATCAGGGCGTCTCGAGCTTCAAACTCTTCATGGCCTATCCCGGCGTCTTCCTCGTCGACGACGGCACGATCTACAAGGCGATGCGCACGGCCGGCGAGAACGGTGGCCTCATCTGCATGCACGCCGAGAACGGCGTCGTCATCGACGTGATCGTCAAACAGGCGATCGCCGAGGGGAAGACGGCGCCGAAATACCACGCGCTGACGCGGCCGACGAAAGCGGAGGCCGAGGGAGTGCATCGCGCCATCGCGCTGGCGGAGATCGCCAACACGGCGGTGTACATCGTCCACCTCTCGTGCGACGACGCGCTGCAGGAAGTGGTGCGCGCGCGCGACATGGGCGTTCCGGCGTTCGCCGAGACCTGCCCCCAGTACCTCTTCCTCGACTACAGCGTGTACGAGCAGCCGGGGTTCGAAGGGGCGAAGTACGTGATGACGCCGCCGATTCGCGAGAAGCAGAACCAGGAGAAACTGTGGCGCGGGCTGCAGTTCAACGACCTGCAGGTCGTCTCGACCGATCATTGCCCGTTCTGCTTCAAGGAGCAGAAGGAGCTCGGCAGGGACGACTTCTCGAAGATTCCGAACGGCGGCCCCGGCGTCGAAAACCGGATGAGCCTCGTCTACAACGGAGGCGTCGCGAGCGGCCGGATCAGCGTCAACCGCTTCGTCGAGATCGTCTCGACCAATGCGGCGAAGATCTTCGGCCTGTTCCCGAAGAAGGGGACCATCGCCGTCGGCAGCGACGCCGACATCGTCATCTTCGATCCGAACGAGGAGTTCACGATCAGCGCGAAGTCGCACCACATGAACGTCGACTACTCCTGTTACGAAGGATGGAAGGTGAAGGGGGCGACGAAGACGGTCCTCTCGCGCGGAGAGCTGGTGATCGACGAAGGAAAGTACGTCGGCCGGACGGGGTACGGCAGTTTCCTGAAGCGCGGGCTGGCGTTCTCGCCGCGGTAGAGCGCGGCGCGCCCCTCACCCGGCCTTCGGCCACCCTCTCCCGGTACTGACCGGAGACATCGAGGACACAAACCGGGGACATCGAGGACAGCTGATGCATTCTGAATCCGGGAGGGTTCGGGATGCCTTGGAGGGACCCGATGAGTGCCAGAGAATCGTTGATCTTCGATGTGAACGCAGG
>DASYSN010000224.1:0-9030 GCA_036003305.1 Thermoanaerobaculia bacterium | reverse complement strand
CTCCCCGCCCCCATCGCGAGGATGACCGTTGCGCCGCCGGTGACGATGTCGCCGCCGGCGAAGACGCCGCGTTTCGACGTGCGCAACGTTTCAGGATCGGCTTCGATGAAGTTCTTCTTATTCGTCTTCAGATCGGGCGTCGTCGACTGCACGATCGGATTGGCGCTGGTGCCGACGGCGATGATCGCGATGGAGCACGGGATCAGCGTCTCGGAACCCGGAATCGGAACGGGACGCCGGCGCCCGGAGTCGTCCGGCTCGCCGAGCTCCATCTGGATGCAGCGCATCCCGGTGAGCCATCCCTTCTCGTCGCCCACCAGCTCGACCGGATTGTGGAGCGCGCGGATCTGCACGCCCTCTTCCTTCGCGTGCTTCAACTCCTCGGCACGCGCCGGCATCTCGGCTTCGGTGCGCCGATAGACGAGCGTCGCGTTGCGCGCGCCGAGGCGGAGCGAGGTGCGGACGGCGTCCATCGCCGTATTGCCGCCGCCGACCACCACGACGTCGCGTCCTTCGCAGGCGTAGACCGGCTCGTCGTAGTCGGGGAAGCGATACGCGCGCATCAGGTTGACGCGCGTGAGGAACTCGTTCGCGGAGTAGACGCCGTTGAGGTGCTCGCCGGGTACGCCGAGGAACTGCGGGAGGCCGGCGCCGGTGGCGACGAAGACGGCGTCGTAGCCTTCGTCGTTCATCAGCTCGTCGATCGTGACGGTCTTGCCGATCACGACGTTCGTCTCGAACTCGACGCCGCGCTTCCGCAGCACGTCGACTTCCTCTTTCACGATCGACTTCGGGAGGCGGAACTCGGGGATGCCGTACACCAGCACGCCGCCGAGCTCGTGGAGCGCTTCGAAGACGCGGACGCGATGGCCCGCCTGAATGAGGTCGCCGGCGGCGGAGAGACCCGCCGGACCGCTGCCGACGATCGCGACGTACTTGCCCGTCGCCGGAGCGTTCTTCGGGATTCCGATCTGTCCGGTCTCGCGCTCGTAGTCGGCGACGAAGCGCTCGAGGTGTCCGATCGCGAGCGACTCGGTGCGTTTGATCATCAGGCAATCGCCTTCGCACTGCTCTTCCTGCGGGCAGACGCGGCCGGTGATGGCCGGCAGCGCGTTGTCTTCGCGGATCTTCGCGGCGGCGCCGAGGTAGTCGCCGTCGATGATGAGCTGGACGAAGTCCTTCACCTTCACGGAGACCGGACAGCCGCGGTTGCAGGTCGGCTTCGCGCACGCGAGGCAGCGGAGCGCTTCGAGGCTGGCGTGATCCGGGTTGAACCCGCGGTTCACCTCTTCGAACGTATGAGCGCGCGCGTGCGGGTCGCGCTCCGGCATGTGCTGCCGCGGCATCTTCATCCGCTCTTTGTTCGGGATCGTGTTAGCCATTGCACGCACCTCGGAAGCGGTCGAGCGATTCCTTTTCCTGTTCGCGGTACATCGCGTTGCGCTGCGCCAGGACGCCGAAGTCGACGTCGTGCGCGTCGAACTCCGGCCCGTCGACGCAGGCGAACTGGCTCTTGTTGCCGACCAGGACGCGGCAGCCGCCGCACATCCCGGTGCCGTCGACCATGATCGAGTTCAGGCTGACGACGGTGTGGATGTCCTTGTCGCGCGTCGTCTCGGCGACCGCGCGCATCATCGGGATCGGGCCGATGGCGAGGACGAAGTCGACGTTCCGATTCGCGATCAGTTCGTTGAGCTTGAGCGTGACGACGCCCTTCTCGCCGTAGCTGCCGTCGTCGGTCATGATGAAAACCTCATCGCTGACGGCGCGGACTTCGTCCTCGAGGATCAGCAGCTCCTTCGTCCGCGCGCCGAGGATCGAGATGACGTGATTGCCGGCCTCGCGCAACGCGCGGGCGGTCGGGAGGGCGATCGCGGTACCGACGCCGCCGCCGATGACGACCGCGGTGCCGAACTTGTCGATGTGCGACGGCTTGCCGAGGGGGCCGACCACGTCGAGGATCGAATCGCCGCTCTTCAGCGCGTTCAGCTCGATGGTCGTCTTGCCGATGCCCTGGACGACGATGCTGATCGTCCCTTTCCGGACGTCGGACGCCTTGATGGTGAGCGGAATGCGCTCGCCATGCTCGTGAAGCCGCAGGATGATGAACTGCCCCGGTTTTTGTGCGCGCGCGATCCGCGGCGCCTCGATCTCGAACTGCTTCACGTTCGATCCGAGGAATTTCGCTTCGACGATCGTGAACATGCACACAGATTGGTTGTGATCGTCGTCTCCCGTCGCGAGCGTGCTCACGGAGGTGAGTGATGGATGTCACGCGAGCCCCCTCATCCGCCGCTCGATGGATGCTTCTCGCGAAACTCCTGTTCGAGTACCCTTCGCCCCGCGTTTAGCGGGGAGAAGGTGCCGAAGGCGGATGAGGGGCCGCCCCGCTACACTTCAACCCACATGAAGCGCCTCGCCCTGTCGATCCTCCTCCTCGCCGCCTGCCACCGGGAACAGCCGGTGGTGGAGCGGCCGTCGATTCTCCTGGTGACGCTCGACACGACGCGGGCGGACGCCATCGGGCCGGAGGCGAAGGAGGTTGAGACGCCGTCGTTCAACGCGCTGGTGCCGCGGGGGATGCGGTTCCGGTGGGCGTACTGCGCGGTGCCGCAGACGCTGCCGTCACACACATCGATGCTGACGGGACTCTACGCGGGCGGCCACGGCGTCCATGAGAACGCGCGGCACCTCGCCGACACGACGCCGCTCCTCGCCGAGCGGCTGCACGCGGCCGGCTACAAGACCGCGGCGTTCATCTCCGCGTTCGCGCTCGCGAAGCGCTTCGGGCTCGCGCGCGGGTTCGACGTCTGGGACGAGGACTTCGGCGCGAATCGCGCGGAGCGGAACGCGCAGGAGACGACCGATCGCGCGCTCGCGCTGCTCCGGCAACCATCGTCGATGCAACTTTCGTCGCGGCAGCCGCTCTTTCTCTGGGTCCACTACTGGGACCCGCACTACCCCTACACACCGCCCGAGCCGTTCCGTACGAAGTACGCGAAGAACCCGTACTACGGCGAGGTCGCGTTCATGGACCAGCAGCTCGGCCGCCTCGTCGCCGCGTTTCAGCAGACCGCTCACGGCAAGCCGGTCGCGATGATCTTCGTCGGCGACCACGGCGAAGGGCTCGGCGAGCACGGCGAGCAGCAGCACGGAAACCTGATGTATCAGGCGACGATGCACGTCCCGCTACTGCTCGTCGGTCCGGGCGTGAAGGCGGGAGCGAGCGATACACCGGTGAGCACGCGGCGCATTTTCCACACGATCCTCGACTGGGCGGGGATCGATGCGACGAACAGTCTGCGGACCGCCGGCAACGAACACGTTGTCGCAGCGGAGGCGATGAAGGCGTTCCTCGACTACGGGTGGCAGCCGCAGGTGATGGCTGTGGACGGGACGCGCAAGGCGATCCTGGCCGGCTCGCTCGAGGTGTACGACGTCGCCGCCGATCCGGCCGAGACGCACAATCTTGCGCCGCAGGCGGGCCTCTCACGCGAGCAGCGCGCGACGCTCCGCGACTATCCGATTCCGTCGCTCGCGGAGGCGGCGAATGCCACCGCTCCCGGCGACGCCGAGGAGCGCAAAAAGCTCGCGTCCCTCGGCTACGTGAGTGCCGACGTGAAGCCGGTCGTGCGGAAGGACGCGCCGCGTCCGGCCGACATGGCGCCGCTCTTCCCGATCCTCGACGAGGCGGCGTCGCTCTTCGTGCGCGAGGAGTACGCGAAGTCGATCCCGCTGCTGGAAGAGATCCTCGTGAAGGACCCGCACAATCTCGACGCCGCGCTCCGCCTCGCCACGGCCCAATCGGCTCTCGGCCACGACGAGCAGGCGGTCGCCGCGTTTGAGCGCGCGCAGACGATTGCTCCCGATTCACCGGACGTCCGCACCTACCTCGCGCTGCACTACGCGAAGACGAAGGATTGGAAGAAGGCGGAGCCGATGCTCGAGCAGGTCCTCGCGCAGACTCCGGACAAGGTCCCCGCGATCGAGGCGCTGGCGGTGATCCGCGAGCGTGAAGGGCGTATCCCCGACGCGCTCGCGCTCCTCCAGAAGCTCTACACGCTACGCGCGCCCACCGGCGACGAGCTCGCGCACCTCGGCGCGCTCGCGATGCAGGTGGGCGACACGAACGCTGCCGTCGCCGCATTCGAGAAGGTGCCCGGGCACGATCTCGAGCTCGGCGTGCTCTATCTCGCGGAGCATCGTTTCCCCGAGGCGCGCGACGCGCTCGATCGCGTTCCGCCGTCGCATCCGGACTACCCGATGGTCCTCTTCAAGCGCGCGCAGGTCGCGGTGCTGCTGCACGAGCCCGATGCGCCCGCGCGGATCGAGGCTGCGAAGCAGAACGCGAACGCGATGACGCGCGAGCTGATCGCGCGCGAGCGGTTGTTCCAGTAAACCCGGAGGGGCGGACGCCTCGTCCGCCCGGCCAAGGCGGCGGACGAGGCGTCCGCCGCTCCAGGGAAGACAAAAAAAGGGGCGGGCTGGAAAGCCCGCCCCACACGGATGGAATGGTGAAACCTTAGAACTGGACGCGCGCGGCCACCTGATAACGCCGCGGGTTCAGATACGAATTGGGGAACGGTGCGTTGACCGACGGTAGAGCGGCGACCGGGGTCGAGATGCAGTTCGAAGTGTTGCACGCGCCGAGGACGCTCAACCGGTTTTCGTAGTTGGTGCCGGTCTGAGTGTTCGTGACGTTGAACATGTCAAACAGCACTTGCAAGTTGAGGCCGCGCCACACCGGGAAGTTCTGCGTGTAGTTCAGGTCCAGCTGGTGAATTGCCGGGCTGCGGCGGCTGCCCGCCGGCTCGGCGTACTTTGCGGTGTCGTTGGTGCCGTCAGGAAGCGGGAGGCCGACGTACGGCAGGTTGCTCCAGAGGGCGTACGGCTGGCCCGACTGGTAGACGAAGAACGCGCCGACGCTCGACTTCCACGGCAGGTTATAGGCGCCGTTGAGCTTGAAGTTGATCGGGCGGCCGCCGCGCAGCTTGCCGTACATGTTGTTCCAGACCTGGTGTCCGGCGCCGTCGCCGATGTTCGACGAGCCGATGAAGATCGCGCCGTCGTTCGAGAGTGTCGTCGTCGAGAAGTCCTGGTCGAAGTTGCCGTAGTAGTGGCTCCAGGTGAGTGAGCTGTTCACGAAGAAGTTGGCGCCGTTGTACTGCGTCTCGGCGGTCGCCTCGTAGTATTTCGTGAAGGCGCCGTCGAGGTTCGCGATGACGTACGTCGAACCGCTGCCGATCGCCTTGAGACGATCGCTGAGGTCCGGGATGTACGGCGTCTGCGGCACTCCGGCGGGTGGGTTGAGGACGACACGAGCGGTGTTGTTCGTGTCCTCCACGAAGTGGTCGCCCTTCTTGTAACGGGTGTAGAGGCGGCCGGACCAGCGCGCGGTGAGCTGGCGCGCGGTGCCGAGCATCCACTCTTTGTTTTCCGTCGGCTTCGTTCCCGGAACCCACAGCTTGCCGCTGGAGCCGGCGACCGGCGCGACGCCGATCAGCTTACCGTTCTGGTCGAAGTCGGCGGTGACGGTGCGCGTGATGAAGTTGCGGTCCCACGATGCGGCGCGCGCGTCGGAGTTCGCCTCGGGGTTATAGCGCGCGTAGCTCGCGTAGACCGTGTCGGTGCCGTTGTAGGCCCACGTCGCGCCGAGGCGCGGCTGGATCATGTCTTTGAACCCGAACTCGTACATCTTGTACTTGTTGCCCGGCGAGGCGACCCACCCCGCGAGGTTGTCGGCCGGCTTGAGGCCCTGGCCGTAGAGCGAGTCATTGCTGTCGAGCACACCGACGTTGAATGACCAGTTCCGCATGTGGATCGTGTCGTTGATCTCGACGCTCTGCGACTTGAACTCCGAGTGCAGCTTCGACGGAACGCCCGGCACATTGATCGACTGGGCATTGAAGACCGCCTGGAAGTAGATCGGCTGCGCCGTGCCGCAAATCGCCGCGCTGCAGTTGGCGCTGCCGCCCGGGATCGAGATCGAGCCCCAGCCGTTCGAGACGCGGAAGAGGTCCTCGGCGTCGCTGTGGCGGAGGTAGCCGAAGTGAAGGTCGTGCGAGATGTTGGAGCCGACCGTCAGGTTGTAGCCGACCTGTCCGCTCTTCCGGAAGAAGCTGTCGTCGTTCTGCGTGAACGTACCGAAGCCCACCGTCCCGCCGCCCTTGATAATACCGCCGCTCGGATAGCCGTACTTGTTGATGTACGGTGTCACGAAAGCCGTCTGCCCCGGATTGCTGGAGATCACCGTCGGGACCGTGAGCAGACCCATCTTGTCGAGGTTGTTGATGTCGAGCTGCGTGCCGAGCGTCAGCGACGGCGTGATGCCGGTCGAGAAGTCGGAGCCGCCGAAGCCCGGGTTGCGGAAGTCGGTGAACTTGACCGTCGCGAAGCTGCGGTTGTTGATGACGTCCGAACCCTCCAAGGTGCCGATCTTGAAGTTCGATGTAGACGAGGAGCCGGTCGTCGGCGAGCCGGTCCCGCTGAAGCTTCCCTTCTGAGTGTGGTGCGAGTTGCGGTATGTCCCGTTGAACAGGAGCGACTGCGTCGGCGTGTACGTCAGTTTCGCGAAGTCTTCGCTGCGCGTGTCGGTGTAGTCGGGAAGCGGACCGTAGACGTTCGCCTGATCGCCAAGCTTCGCGTTCGGCCGGTAGAACGAACCGTAGAAGAAGACGCGGTCCGGGAAGATCGGGCCGCCGAGGTTCACAGTCGTCCAGCTGTTGTCCTGGCGGTACTGGAGCGACTGCGTTCCCGAGCGCTGCGACGCGACCATGTTCGGCCGCAGGGCCTGGTACTCCAGCTCGCCCGAGAACTTGTTCGTGCCGGTCTTGCTGACCGAGTCGATCATGAAGCCGCCGGCGCGGAAGAAGTCGACCGCCTTCGCGCCGCCCTTGATGATGTTGACCGATGCGATGTCATGCGTCGCCGGCTCGGCGGTCAGAATGCCGTACAGCGGCATCGTGACGTTCGCGCCGTCGAACAGGTAGACGTTGTCCTGGCCGCTGGCGCCGGCGCTGGGACCGCGGAACGTGTCCTGCGTGTACATGACGCCCGGGATGAGCTTCTGCAGGTCGCCGTAGTTCTGCGCGACCGGAAGCTGCACGATCTGCTGCTGCGAGAGGCCTTCCTGCAACGCGGTCGACTCTTTGTTGACCAGCGTCTGCTCGGCCGTGACGGTGATGTTTTCCGACACTGCTGCGACGCCGAGCTTCGCGTCGATTTCGAGATCCTGGCCGAGGATCACGGTCGTCTTCCGCGTCACGTTCTGCATGCCGGACAGACTGAAGGTGATCGTGTAGCTCCCCGGGATCAGGGACGGCAAACGGTAGTTGCCGGCGACGTCGGTGGTCGTCACGCGCGGTTGCGGCAGGACGTTGGAGCTCGCCTCGACGGTGACGCCGGGGAGCAGCGAGTTGTCGCTCGCCGCGACCTTGCCGTGAATGGCACCCGTCTGCTGCGCAAACAGTGGGATCGCCAGCGCGACGACTGAGAGAAAAAGGAGCGCACGAAAAACGCGACTTTGAACCATCAAGCCTCCTCGATTTCGGGTGGGTTAGGAAAGGACCGGTACTGGACGGGATATGGTAATGAAACTTCGCGTTCAGGGCGTCAGCTTTTTTACACGCTCTTTACCGGATAGGCCATTCGAGTTCTCCAAGGAAGCGCTCGTCTTCGCGCCATCTCTCGTGAACTGCGACGTGAAGATCGAGGAAAACCTTCGCGCCGAGGACCGCTTCGAGCTCCACGCGCGCCTCGGTGCCGATCTTCTTGATCATGCTCCCCTGCTTCCCGATCACAATCGGTTTCTGCGTCTCCCGTTCGACCACGATCGTCGCGTAGATCTTGATGAGGTTCTTCCCCTCGTCCTCTTCGAATCGATCGACGCTGACTGCCGTGGTGTACGGCAACTCCTCGGAAGTGTTCCGCAGGACTTTCTCGCGAACCAGCTCCGCCGCGAAGAAGCGCTCCGGCTGGGTCGTGAAGTCTTCGGTCGGATAACGCGGGACGCCGGGAGGCATGCGGTCGAACAGAGAGCTGACGAGTTGCTCCACCCCGTCGCCGGTCGTCGCCGAGATCGGGATGATCTCGGCGAAGAGGCGGAAGTCGTTGTACTGCTGGATCAGCGGCAGGAGCTTGTTCTTCTTCAGCCGGTCGATCTTGTTGAGGATCGCGAAGCGTTTCCCCTCGGCCTCGCGCAGCATCTCGATGACGAACTCGTCGCCCTTTCCGAACGGCTCCGACGCGTCGACGATCAGCGCGATGACGTCCGCCTCGCCGAACGCGGTCCGGACGTGATCCATCATCCGGACGTTCAGCTTGTGCAGCGGGCGATGGATGCCGGGCGTGTCGAGAAACGCGATCTGTCCCCGTGCTTCGTTGAGGATCCCGACGATGCGGTTGCGCGTCGTCTGCGGCTTCTCCGAGACGATCGACACCTTCTGCCCGAGGATGCGGTTGAGCAGCGTCGACTTGCCGGCGTTCGGACGGCCGACCAGCGCGACGATGCCGAATCGGGGCTCGGTCTGCGATAACTCGGTCATACGATTCCGGCCGCGAAATTGAAAATTGAAAATTGAAAATTGAAAAAGCGGTCGAGGGCGACGGTCTCGACGCATCCTTTTTCAATTTTCAATTTCCAATTTTCAATTCTCACTCCACATCTTCCTCCCGCTCGATGTTCCACTCCGGGTCGCGCGAGACTTTCACGCGATAGATGCGCTTGCGGTCGGCGCGGTCGACCTCGAAGATCCAGCCGTTCTTCTTGACCGTCGAGCCGACGACCGGGATGCGGCCCAACGTCGTGAAGATCAGTCCAGCCACGGTCTCATAATTCTCCCCCTGCAGGTCGGCGTCGAGCCTGTCCTCGAGCATGTCGACGCGCAGCAGGCCGCTGACCAGATAGTGATCGTCGCCGAGGTCGACGATGGTCGGCTCTTCTTCCTCGTGCTCGTCCGCGATGTCGCCGACGATCTCCTCGAGGATGTCCTCGATCGTGATGATGCCCGCCGTCCCGCCGTACTCGTCGAC
>DASYSN010000223.1:0-6183 GCA_036003305.1 Thermoanaerobaculia bacterium | reverse complement strand
ACCCGCGGGGACCTCGACGGTCTCACGAGTGCCGTCATCATCACGATGAAGGAGCCGATCGACGACATCACGCTCGTCCATCCGCAGGACATCACCGACAAGCGCGTAAAGATCACGAAGAACGACGTCCTCGCGAACCTTCCGTATCACCCCGAGGCAGGCATCTGGTTCGATCACCACCTGCTGACCGAGAGCAACGAGAAGCCGCCGGAGGACTTCAAGGGTCGGTACGCCGTCGCCCCCTCGGCCGCACGGCTCGTGTACGACTATTACCTCGAGCGCGACCCGAACGACGAGAAGCTGAAGGATCTCGCGACGCTGGTGCACGAGACGGATCGCCTCGACTCCGCGCAGCTCACGCCGTCCGACGTCGAGGATCCGCGCGGCTACATCCTCCTCGGCTACACGATCGACAGCCGCAGCGGCCTCGGCGCCTTCGCCGACTACTTCAAGAAGCTCGTCGACTGGCTCAAGACGATGTCGATCGACGACGTGCTGGCACAGCCGGAGGTCGCGCAACGCATCGAGCGCCTCCGCCGCGATCAGGAGGATTTCAAAACCCTCCTCCAGCGCAACAGCTTCACGCTCAACAACGTCGTCATCACCGACCTCCGCGAGATCAAGCAGCTCCCCACCGGCAACCGCTTCCTCGTCTACACGCTCTTCCCGGAGCAGAACGTCTCGCTGCGCGTGCACTGGGGGCCGTACCACGAGAGCGTGATCGCCGCGGTCGGCCACTCGATCTTCAACCGCACCTGCAACACCTCGGTCGGCGAGCTGATGTCACGCTGGGGCGGCGGCGGCCACCGCGGCGCCGGCACCTGCGTGCTGCCGCTCGAGAGCGCCGCGGAAGCGATCGACGAGATCCTGTTCGAGCTGCAGGCGAATGGCTGATGTTCTACCGGCCGCTGATCTTCCAGTTCCCGTACTTCATCCCGTTCTGGATCATCTACCTCTGGGCAATGATGCCTGAGATGAAGATCATGCGGACGGCTCGCCGTGAGGCGAAGAACGCCGACTCGAAGGACGCTGGATCGGTGAACGTGATCTTCATCGTCGGCCAGGTCGGACTCTTCGCGTCGTTCTTTTTCGCGTTCGTCCGCTTCGGCATGATGCGGCCGCTCGTGCCGCTCTTCTGGGCCGGCGTCGTGTTCGTGCTCCTCGGCGGCCTGCTGCGCCGCCACTGCTGGCGCGTCCTCGGCGAGTTCTTCACCGGCGACGTGAAGGCGCGCGCCGACCAGCCGGTGATCAACAGAGGGGCGTACCGCTTTGTGCGCCACCCGTCGTACACGGCGGGAATGATGCTCTTCGGCGGCGTCGCGCTGGCGTTCGGCAACTGGATCGGCGGCGCGATCCTGATGATCGCCGTCGTCGCCGGCTACCTCTATCGCGTCCGCGTCGAAGAGAAAGCGCTCTGCGAGACGATCGGCCAGCCGTACGTCGAGTTCATGAGGACGCGGCGGCGGTTCATTCCGTACGTGGTGTGATCACCAGCGGTGATACGCGGGGTGGCCTTCTTTCACGGCAACGAATAGACCGCGGCACGTTGCGGTGACTTTTCCGTTCGCCTCGATCGAGGCTTCGACGACGGCGCGGTCGTCGGCAGGCGATTCGACGACGTGCGCTCGCAGCTTGAGCGGAGTGTTCATCGGCGTCGGACGTTTCAGGACGACGTGGAAGTCGGCGGTGACGGTGCACGGCGGCGTATCGCTGCCGCTCTTGCGCATCAGATACATCGTCGCCGCCCAGTTGCTGTGGCAATCGAGCAGCGCGCCGGTGATGCCGCCGTTGAGGACGTTCTCGAACGCCTCGTGATGCGGCTGCGGCGTCCACTCCGCGACCAGCTCCTCGCCCTCTTCGAAGCTGCGAATGCGCAGCCCCTTCTCGTTTGCCGGCCCGCAGCCGAAGCAGCGATTCTGCGGCGCCCACGTTTCCTGCACGCTCTTCATGGCCTGTCATCCTGAGCCGCGTAGACGGCGAAGGATCCGTTGCGCTCTGGCGATACGGGTCCTTCGCCGCGCTACGCCGGCTCAGGATGACAGGTGCGCGCGAATTCGACAACGTCGGGGAAGAACGCGCGGAACCGCCGTTCAAGCTCTGCGCGTGAATCGACGAGGTGGTGCGTCGCCGCTGCGAGATCCGGCCGGCGCGAGATGCGGCGCGACATGCGCGCGAGCGTCAGCTCGATGCCGGCGACGTCGCGGTATCCGATCAGCCACTGCTGATCGCGCAGCCACGGGTAGACGTCGCGGAGGCGCTCCGGCAATTCGTCCAGGTGCGCGTCGAGCGTGGCGTGCGTGCGTGCGATGAACGACTCCAGCGGCTCGCCGGCGTACTCGTCGAAACGGCAGGCGAGAAAATGGTCGAGAAAGACGTCGGCGATCACACGCGCGTAGTGGCCGTGATCGGGAATCAGGACGCGGCGGAAGGCGGCGACGTGCGGGTGCGCGTCGGTGAACGCGTCGATCTTGCGATGCGCCATGATTCCGGCGCGGATCGCGGGCGTGAAGCGCTCGTGCAGCGGTCCCTTCACGAAGTCGCCCGCGAGATTGCCGATCAGCGACTCCGGCGTGTCGCCCGCCAGGAACAGATGCGCGAGGAAGTTCATGGCGCGTAGAGTCCAACGAGGCGCCGGTTCCACCAGGCGCCGCTCCGCGCCCGCTCCGCGCGCGTCGTGAACCAGTACTGCCACAACACCGCGCGGACGGCGATCGGCGGCTGCGCGGCGAACGGATTTCCGGCGAAGAGCTCGAGCACCTGCGGCGAGCCCTCCATGAGCCGCGATTCCGTGTTCATCACGAACGGATTGTCTTCCGGAGGACCGAGCGACGCGAACCAGAGGTTCCAGTCGAACCGCGGCTGATACGGCGCATAGATCCCCGGCGCCTTCTTCACGTCCTGCGGCTTGTACCGAAACGGATACGCGATCCACGTCTTCCCGTCGTGCGTCCCCTGGAACTCGATCTCGAACCGTGCGCGCGTCATGACAGCGAAGAGGCCGAAGTTGTTGACGATGCGCGTCGGCCCGAGGGCCACCGCGAGCGGGAACGACGGGAAGAAGAACATCACGGACGTGGTGATCAGGTGCGCGATGAGCACCAAACGCAGGATGGGATTCGGCCCGTCGCCGGCAGGATTGCCGGCGCCACACAGAACCTTGTCGTCGAGCAGCCACACGCCGAGGGCGAGCACGAGATAGTTGAGGAACGCGTAATTCGCGGTTGCGATGATTCCGATCTGCAGCAGCGTGCAGATTGCGAAGCACGTCACGCGCGACCACCGCGACGGGAAGATCCCGAACCAGACGATAAACAGCTCGATGAGCAGCGTCGCGGCGGCGGTCGCGGCGTGGAACGAGTGCGGGAGTTGCTGTGCGTACCACCCGATCCACGTCGGCAGCGGCCCGTTCTCGTAGTACTTGTCCATTGCGGTGAGGTTTCGCCACTGCTGTTCGCCGCTGAAGATCTTCACCAGCCCCGACTCGAAGTAGATGCGGAACCACTCCCAGACCAGGACGAAGCGCGCCAGGCGCGGGGGCGGCGGCGTGTTCTTGCGCCCGAGGAAGAGCGAGAGAAACGCGGCCTCGAGGAGCATCCCGTCCGATTGATACGACGCGAAGTCCTGCGCCGCGCCGATGAACGACAGAAAGCAGATCATCGCGACGGCGATCGACGTGCGCGGAAGGAAGTTGAACGTCAGCGCGATCGACGCAATCGCGCCGGCCACGACGATCGCCGTCAGCATCGCGTCGCTGTCGTTCGCCCACAGCACAGTCGGCGCGAGCCAGTACGCCTTCGCCCCCGCCACCCGCTTCGCCAGCGCCAGATACTCCCGCGCCGGCAGAACCCCACGCGACCCGATCAGCCCATGGATCTGGAACCACAGCGAATAGAACGCCGAAAAGAAAATCAGCCCCAGCGCCCGCAGCCACAGCCACTTCGCGCGCACATACGTGAGCGGCTCTCTACGGGGAGGGGTGAATTCCTCGAACATGATGACTAGGCGTACGATAACTGCATGACCGTGACCACGCTGATGACGGCCGATGAGCTGCTGCGGCTTCCGGACGACGGGTGGCGGTACGAGCTCGTACGAGGGGAGTTGCGGAAGATGTCACCGTCGGGCGCTCGGCATGCGCGCGTTGCCGCACAGATCATTGGAAGCTTGATCGCATTTCTAAAGGGTCATCCGATCGGAACCGCATACGCGTCCGAAGCCGGATTTCGAATTTCACGTACGCCGGACACCGTGCGCGCTCCCGATGCAGCCTTTGTCCGGGCCGATCGCGTGGTCGACACGCCGGGTTTCTTCGACGGGCCGCCCGATGTTGCCTTCGAAGTGACTTCTCCCGGAGATACGTACAGCGAAGTCGAAGAGAAGACCCTTGCCTGGCTGCGCGCCGGAGTTCTGGCGGTCGTCATCGTTGATCCCCGCACATCGACTGTGCGCATTCATCGCACCTCTGGAGCAACGAACGTGACCGAGGCGATCGAAGTCGACGACGTGATTCCCGGCTGGAAGCTCCCGCTGTCAGAAGTGTTCGCCTGACGAACATAGCCACACGTGCGGTGCGATCTGCGGGAAGCCGTGCCACGACGGTGCCCGGTCGGTGGCGAGGTAGCGGATGTTGTTGCGCTTGCAGTAGGCGAGGAGCTGGTCGTGGTGGCGGTTGCGGAGCGCGTCGTTCGCGAGGTTGAAGCGCGTGGCGTCGGGCATCGAGCCGAAGTTGTCGATGACGACGGCGTGGCGGCCGAAGACGTCGATTGCGTGGCCGAGGTACCAGGGAGCGAGGACGCGGCCGGGAGGGAGGGGCTTGATCTCGTTGGCGATCTCGAACGGGGCGCGATCGGTGGCGGGTTCGGGGTGGTTGATCGCGTAAACGTCGTACGCTGCCGGGGGGACGAGGATCGCGAGGATCATCGCGATGCGCGCCGCCCTTCCGCCCAGGTCGCTCGCTACGCTCGGGATGACGCAGAGGAGCGGGATCGCGACCGGGAGGAAGCGGCGGAGGTGATCGCGAGAAGCGCGTAGGCGATCGCGAAGATAAGTGTGGCGCCGCCCGCTCTGCGTCGCGCGGCGGCGACCCATAAAACTACGACAAGCCCGCCGGCTATATTCGCCACGTCCGTCCCCACTCGCGACGCATCCCGGAACATCGGCTGGAACTCGACGATCGAGCTGAGCCACGGGTCGCCGTGGAAGAAGTGCGTCGCCTGGTACAGCTCCGGCCAGAACGGCAGCGTCGGCGCGATCGCGACCGGCAGCGCGTACCACTTGTCGTGCAGCGCCATCGCGACCGCCGCGGCGACGAGCAGGACGACGTAGAGGCCGCCGAGGAACCAGGGACTCTCCGGAAAGGGAACGGAGAAACGCCAAACCGCGACGGCGATCGCGGCGAAGAGGAACGCGCGCGCGTAGCGGCGGTCGCGGTCGAACAGCCAGAGCGAGAGGAACGCGAGGCCGCACGCGACGATCAGCGCTGTCTGCACGAAGAGCGCGGAGGTGATCGCGATCGCGAGCAGCCAGACGTTCCGCCGCCGGAGCGCAATGACGATCAGGAGCACGAGCATCGGCTCGACCCAGTGATGGTCGATGTCGCCGGCGCGCGAGATTCCGATCAGGTAAGGGGCGAGCGCGACGCCGAATCCGGCGACCGCTCCGAAGTTCCATGCGAGCGCTGCGGCGAAAAGAGCGAACGCGACCGGCGGCACCCACACCATCGCTTTCGCGCCGATCGCTCCGCAGACGAAGTCGTAGAGCGGAGGCCACGGACACCACGCATCGCGGTCGGAATCGAACTGAATGGTGTGCGGGAAGGACTCAATTCTCTTCAGGTGGTACGCGTCGTCATAAGGTCCGACCCGATGTGAGCCGCCAACGCGCAGCGCGAGCGCGAGGGCGAAGACGCCGCCCGCGAGGGCGAGAGCAACGATCGGAAACAACTTTTTCACGTCAGCAGGATTTTCTTGTGTTTTGAGCCGAGTTGTTCCAATCTGTTCGCGCGTCGGTCCAAGGCGCCAAAAAAAAGTCGAAAAGTACCCGGAGAACAATGGGACGGTTCCTCGCGCGCAGTTTTGTATCTGCTCTGCTTGTCTGCTGCGCCACGTCTCTCTTCGCCCAGACTCCCGAGCTCGTCAACACCAAGTGCTACGAATCCGAAGTGCGCCTCGACGCGACGCACAC
>DASYSN010000222.1:0-6458 GCA_036003305.1 Thermoanaerobaculia bacterium | reverse complement strand
GGATCTCCAGATGGGAAAGAGCCTGCAATTTTGAGATCCTTCGCCGGCGCAGCCTGCCCTGAGGAGCGAAGCGACGAACGGGCGGCTCAGGATGACGGGCTCGCGGATTCACGACACAATGCCTGAAGTGCTGTCGCAGATCGCCGAGATCCTCGTCGCCGCGACGATCGTGTTCATTCCGCTCGTGACGACGAGCGGGGGAATCGACAATTTCCGCGAGCCGAAGGATTCGTTGCTGATTGCGGCGGCGGCGCTGCTGGTGGTGATCGGCGCGATCCGGTTCGCGTTCCGGCCGGAGAAGATGAGTTTGAGCGGCAGACGAGGGCGTCCGCCGCTCCTGTTCGTGGCGGCGCTGGCGTGGACGTTTCTTTCGGCTGCCTTCGCGACGAACCGTCACGACACGGTGGTGCCACTCGTCTGGGTGTGCGCGCTCGCGGTGTTCGCGTTCGCCGCGACGGTGCTGGCGAGGCGCGAAGGAACGATCACGGTGCTGTGGGCGCTGGTCGCGCCGCTGATCAACGCGGCGGTGTACCTGCTGCAGCGCTTCCACATCTGGAATCCGATCCGATTTCCGGCGGACGTGCCGGAACATTTCCGCTACACGGCGCTGATCGGAAACCCGGACGACGCGTCGAGCTTCTTCGTGGCGCCCGTGATCGCGGCGCTCGCGCTGGTGCTGGTGACGCGCGGCTGGCGGCGGTGGGCGGCGGCGACGGCGTTCGCGGTCCTCTCGGCGGCGGTCATCACCGGGCGCCTGACGTCGATCATCGCCGTCGGCGCCGGATTGCTGGCGCTCGCGATCGTGCGCGAGCACAAGCGCGCGCTGCCCGTCATCGGGATTGCAATCGCGGCGGTGATCATCGCCGGCCTCGCCTACTCGCCGCTGCGGACGCGCCTGCACCTCGTCATCGGCCAGTTCCGCTCGGGCGATTACGCGGAGGCGACGTCAGGGCGCATCACGCCGTTCCTCGCGGCGGTGGAGATGGCGGAGGCGCATCCGCTCTTCGGGGTCGGACCGAGCTGCTTCGGCTGGGAGTACTTCCCTTACAAGATCGCGGTCGAGCGGCAGCACCCGCAGCTCGCGCGCGCGTATGCGCACATCTTCAATTTCTCGGCGGTGCACAACGACCACCTGCAGTTGATCGCGGAGTGCGGCCTCGTCGCGTACGTGCTGCTGCTGCTGGCGATCATCGGCGTCGTCGCGCGCGCACAACGCACTACCGGCGAGGATGATCGCGCCGCGTTCGCGAGAACGGCCGCATTGCCGCTCGCGGTCGCGATGGGGGTTCTCTGCCTCGCCCACTTCCCGCTGCACCTCACCGCCCCCGCGCTGATGTTCGTCTACCTCGGCGCGCTGGTGTACGGCTGGTCGGATGAAGCGCCGCAGATCGAGGAGTTGGGGCACACCGCGGGCCGGCTGAGAGCCGGCCCCTACACGATCGCCATCGTAGCCATCGCGGCATCGGCGTGGATCGCGCTGCGCTTTGCATACGACCCATTCGTCGCCGAGGGGAAGAAGCTGCAACTCGAGACCCGCACCGAGGGGGTGCTGGCGATGGGCGATCCGTTCCGCAGCGCTCAGGTTGCGCGCGAGAACCTTGCGACGATCGGCCGCTACCTGCCGAAGCGGCCGGGCGACGTCGACTACCTCATGCTGCGCGCGGCGAATGATCGCGTGCTCGGCAACTACGACGACGCACGCGACTCGTATCTGCAGGCGCTGCGTTATGACCGCCGGCCGGAGCTGTATGCCGAGCTCGGATTGACCGAACTGCGGATGGGCCGCCGCCAGGAAGCGCTCGACGCGCTGTTCCAGGCGGTGCTCTTCAGCCGGGTGTACTTCGAGTCGCTTTCGCCGGACGTGATCGACGAGCTCAAGGCGCGTCTTCGGCGCGAGGCGCCGTACCTCGACGTCCGCTGATGTAGTCGCTCGCTTCCTGCAGACCTTTCGGCGAGCCGATCTCGTAGAAGCGCTCGTGCATCTCGTAGCCGGCGAGCTCGTTCCGGAGAGAGAGATCGTGGTAGATGTCCGCGAGGTCGATGACGGTTTGCGTCGAGTCGTCAGGCAGCGCTTCGCGGCGCAGCGCGCCGAGGCCGTAGTCGATGTGCTGCATGTCCGCGGTGCGGTTCTTCTTGTCGTACCGGACGAGGCGGCCGTTTTCGAAGAGGACGTTGCTCTTGTCCCATCGCCCTTCGTTGCGGATGACGGCCATGAGTCCGAGTTTGCCGCTCTCGAGGAACGTGCGGGCGACCGCGGCATAGTCGCAGTCGAGGTATGAGTCGCCGTACATGATGAGGAAGGCGTCGCCGAGCAATGGCAGCGCGCGAATCAGCGCGCCGCCGGTACCGCGGAGCGGTTCGCCGTCGTAGCTGTAGCGGATCGAGAGGCCGAAGCGCGAGCCGTCGCCGAGCGTTTGCTCGACCAGTTCGCCGAGGTAGCCGACACAGAAGACGACGTCGTGGATTCCCGCATCGCGCAGCAGGCGTAGCTGGTGCTCGGCGAACGGACGCCCGCCGACGTCGAGGAGCACCTTCGGCACGCGCTCGGTCAGAGGACGCATGCGCGTCGCAAGGCCTCCGGCGAGAATGGCGATCGGGAGTGTCACGGCCGGAAAAGCGATCCGAACGTGCGCGCGATCAGACCGAGATCGCCGAGGAACGTTCGCGTGTCGATGTAGGTGAGATCGTCGCGCAGCTTGTCGCGCATGATCTCATTCACGTAGCGGTCGTGCCAGTCGTCGCCGCCGAGGAGCGATTCTTCGTGGCGGTAGCGAAGCGAGGCCGGGCTGGTCAGGCCGGGACGCACCGTCAGGACGCGCCGCTCGTCGTCGGTGTACAGCCGCACGTACTCGGGCGCCTCGGGACGCGGACCGACGATGCTCATCTCGCCGCGGAGGACGTTGACGAGCTGCGGCAACTCGTCGAGCTTCGACCGACGCAGGACACGGCCGAGCGGCGTGACGCGCGCGTCGCCGCTACGCGTGATGCCGGGGCCGCTGGCATTCATGCGCATCGTCCGGAACTTCAGGATGCGAAACGCTGCGCCGCCGCGGCCGACGCGCTCGCCGCGGTGGAACACCGGGCCGGCCGATGTGACCTTCACCGCGAGCGCGATCAGAGCGAGAAGCGGGGAAAGAACGACAATCGCGCCGAGCGAGACCGCGAGGTCAAGAAGGCGCTTCATCAGTAGATCTTGGCGCTTCGCGGGGCAGCGCGCACGGCGCGGATCACGGTCTCGACGTCGTCATCGGACATGACCGAGTAAATCGGAAGCGAGACTTCGCGCTCGTACTGTTGCGTCGCGACGGGGAACGACTCGCGCGTGTAGCCGAAGCGCTCGCGGTAGAACGGATGGAGATGGAGCGGGATGAAGTGGACGCTCGCTCCGACGCCGCGCTCCCGCAGGCTTTCGATGAACTTGCCGCGGTCGATTCCGTTCACGCGTAGCGCGTAGAGGTGCCACGAGTGATCTTCCGGCGACTCGAACGGCGGAATCTCGAACGCGGAGTCGTCTCCGAACGCGGCGTTGTACCGCATCGCGATCTCCTGCCGCCGGTCGCGCATGCGATCGATCTTCGCGAGCTGCGCCAGGCCGAGGGCGCCGGCGATGTCGGTCATGTTGTACTTGTAGCCGGGCGCGACGACCTCGTAGTACCACGAACCTTCCGCGCGGTAACGGTTCCAGGCATCGTGGCTGATGCCATGCAGCGCCATGACGCGGCATCGCGCCGCCCATTCGTCGTCGTCGGTGCACAGCATGCCGCCCTCCCCTGTCGTCAGCGTCTTCGTCGCATAGAAACTGAAGCAGGTGATGTCGCTGACCGCGCCGACCATGCGGCCGCGATAGCGCGTCGGGAGGGCGTGCGCGGCGTCGTCGACGATCGCGATATCCCGCGGCTTCGCGATGGCGCGCAACGCGTCGAGCTCCGCGGCGAGTCCCCCGAAATGGACCGGGATGATCGCTTTCGTCCGCTCCGTCACCGCCTCGGCGACGCGATCGGGGTCGATGTTGAAGGTGCGGGCGTCGACGTCGACGATGACCGGCGTCGCGCCGAAGTAGCAGACGACTTCCGCGGTGGCGGTGAAGGTGTACGCGGGGACGATGACCTCGTCGCCCGCCTGCAATCCGATCGCCTGGAGCGCGAGGTGCAGCGCCGCGGTGCCGGAGCTCAAGGCGATCGCGTGCTTCGCGCCGACGTAATCGGCCAGCTCGCGCTCGAGACGGTGCACCTGTTCGCCGGTCGTCAGCCAGCCCGATTCGAGAACGGCGCGAACGCGTTCGATCTCGTCGTGCCCGATGTCGGGCCGCGCGAACGGGATCATCGCGCGTACTCCACGAGCGCGCGTCCCTCGGCGTTGGTGAACGATCGGCGCATCGTGAACCCGAGAGTCTCGTAGAACTTCTGCACGGCGTCATTGTCTGCGGCGTCGGTGATCAGCCACAAGGTGTTCTCACCCGTTTGTTGGACCTGTGCGATGAATGCTTCGACGAGGGTGCGACCCAAGCCGCGATGCTGGTCGCGGGGGTGGACGGCGAGCGACATCAGTTCGGCGCCGGGGGCGGGCTGGAAAGCCCGCCCCACACCGCGGCGGGCGACGCGCTTCAGCGTTGACGGATGGCGCAGAACGACAGGCGCGAGCGCGAGCGCGACGTGGAAGAAGCGCTTGCGCCAGAGCCGGCGGTAAAACGAGCGCGAATCGAGCCTGCCGGCGACGAAGCCGGCGACGCGGTCATCGATGGTGGCGACGAGAGCGATACCGTCGTGCATGACGGCGGCGTAGAAGACGCGCAGAAAACGCGGGCCGAGGAACGTGAGGAAGAAGTTCGGGAAGGCGGCGAGGTGGATGGCGACGACGGCGTCGAGATCGTCGCGTCGCATCGGGCGGACGTTCATCGGGCGACCGCCTCGATCGCGTCGGCGTATCGCTCGTAGAGAACGCGGGTGTCGAACTGCGCTGTATCCGCGGGCGGTGCAGGGGTCGAGACGGCGCGCTGAATGGCGTCGCGGAGCGAAACCACGTTTCCTGCCGCATATCGCGTGGCGGGGAAGTCGCCATCGAGCGATGTCACGACCGGAAGGCCCGCGGCGAGGTAGTCGAAGACTTTGAGCGGCATTGCGACGGTGGATCCGGCGGAGTACGGCGCGAGACCGACGTCGGCGGAGGCGTAGAGGCGCGGCAGCTCGTCCGGCGCGATGGCTCCGAGGAACCGGACGTTCGGCGGAGCGAGCGCGCGCAGCCGCTCCTCGGCGGGTCCGCGGCCGGCGATCAACAGATCGGCATCGATGCTGCGCATCGCCTCGAGCACGGTGGCGAGATCGTAGTGTTCGCCGAGACTTCCGGCGTAGACGAGGGTCAGGCGGTCGTGCGCGACGCGCGGGACGCGTAACGCGCTCACGTCGACGCCGATCGGAATCGTGATCGCGTTGCGCGCACCGTCGGCGAGGAGCGGCTGGCGATATTCCTCGGCAACGGCGATGACGAGTGCCGCCGCGCGGACGTTCTTCTTTCGCATCGCGCGGAGAGGCTGCACCGCGAGCCGGACGAACGGACGAAGGGCTCGGGGCGCGACCGTGACGAAGAGCTCGGGCCAGAGGTCGAGGCAGTCGATGACGAACGCCGCACGATGCAGATCGGCGAGTTTCCGGCCCGCGGCGCCGCAGAACTGAGGCGGATCGGCGGCAATGATGACGTCGGGCCGTGGAAGCGAACGTCCCCGATCGAGCATGCGTTTCGCGAACGCGCGTTCAAAACGAAGGCGTCCGATGCCGATGTTTCGGCGATAGGAGGGCGTCGGAAGGAGCGCAATGCCCCAGGACGCAGGCTGGAAGCCCGCGCCACACGAGTCGCGTTCGCGGAAGCGCTTGGTGTGGTGATCGAACGAGGCGGTCCACCACGTCACCTCGTGCCCGCGCGCGGCGAGGGCTCGCGCGGCGTAGGTGAACCGATAGTCGCGCCATCCCTCGCCCGGCAACGGCCCGTACGGGTTGATCAGCCAGACACGCACGAAGTCATGATGCCTCAGCGGTCCGCGGTTCCGACCAGCGAAACGCGAAAACGGAGACAACGCCGGCGATCAGTACCGGCAGGATCCCGACGGCGTACAGCACGAACGAGTACGTGAGGGCGGTCGTGCGATCGACGCCGAACGCGCCGAGGGCAAGGATCACGAGGTACTGAATGAGTCCCACTTTGCCTGGCAGCGAGGGGGGCGCGGCGCCGATGCGAAGGACGACTGTGAGGAACACCGCGGCCACGGGCGAGAGCGAGAGGCCCAGCGCGAGGAAGAGGATGTAGTTCACGCCGATCGAAAAGAGCAGGATCGTCGCAGCGAGAAACCAGATCGCGAGGCCGGCACGCCAGTCGCGGAGTGACCGCAGGCCGTCGAGCGCCGCTTCGCTCAGTGCAATCAGACGCCTCCCCCACCGTTCCGGAAGATGTCTCGCGATCGCTTCGAC
>DASYSN010000221.1:0-2306 GCA_036003305.1 Thermoanaerobaculia bacterium | reverse complement strand
TCCCCCGGAGGTCCAATCAATGAGTACCGTCGAAACCGCGACAGCGCGCATCATTGCGCCGCTCTCGGCCTTGCTCCAGAAGCCGCTCGCCCTGGTTGACGGCCAGTCGCCGGAGGCCAGCCATTCGTTCGCGATCCGCTTCAGCGTCCCGCGTCTCGCCATCGTGGCGGCGGACGGCTCGCCGTTCGCGGAGAACGAGCGGCGCCTGCTCAACGAGATCTTCGAAGTCATCCGCATCGCGCAGGAGAACGAGGACAAGTACCGCGAGCTCGAGGAGCGGATGATCAGTCTCCAGCGCGAGAACCTCGATCTCACGGTCAAGAACCGCACGCTCAACGAGGTCTCGTCGCGCGATACGCTGACGGGCCTCTACAACCGCTGGTACGTGATCGAGAAGATCGACTCCGAGATCAATCGCGCGCTCCGTCACGGCTCGCCGATGGCGCTGCTGATGCTCGACATCGACCATTTCAAGAGCGTCAACGACACATACGGCCACTCGGTCGGCGATCAGGTGCTGCAACTGGTCGGCAAGACGCTCAAGGAAAGCTGCCGCGTGTACGACGTCCCGGGCCGTTACGGCGGTGAGGAGTTCTGCGTGGTCCTGCCGGAGACGCGCGTCGGGAACACCAGCGTCGTCGCCGAGCGGATCCGCCAGCGCCTCTGCACCACGCCGATGATCGTCGGCGACGAAGCGCTCAGCGTCACCGCCTCGTTCGGCATCGCCGGCATCGACTGCACGCCCGAGGAAGGCATCCTCAGTCCCGCGGCCCTCATCGACCGCGCCGACCGCGCGCTCTATTCGGCCAAACACAACGGCCGCAATCGGGTGGAGCTGTGGGAAGGCGCCGTCATCGGCTGCGCGGACGAGGGCGTCAGCCACTAACGCCTCGTCCTCACAATGCCGTCATCCTGAGCCGCGTAGACGGCGAAGGATCTCAGAATTCGCGGCATGTGGCTCGAGCGGCGCATTTGGAGATCCTTCGCCGCGCTACGCCGGCTCAGGATGACGGATGGGCGATTTATTTGCGTATACATTCCGCGCACGCCGGTGTATGGTGGTCCGGCGTCGAGGAATCTTCCTCGCCTCTTCAGTCCATCTGAACTAAGTCAGATATCTGGACTCACCCCTCTTAGCTTTCCTTCTTTCGGCCGGCGTGTCTCTTCGCGCTGCCGCTCGTCAGAACTGCCGGTACTACCGGCCAGGAGCATCAAATGAAACTCTACGTGGGAAATCTCTCCAAACAGGTCACCGACGCCCAGCTCAACGATCTCGCCACACCGTATGGAAAGCCGGTTTCGGCGAACGTCGCAACGGAGCGCGGCAGCGGTGAGTCGAAGGGATTCGGCTTCATCGAGTTCGGCACTGATGACGAGGCGAAAGCCGCGATCACCGGTCTCGACGGCCGCGATGTCAACGGCCAGGCCCTCAAGGTCAACGAGGCGAAGCCGCGCAAAGACAACGCCCGCTTCTGATCCGCGTCTGACGTCCAACGCCGGGAGGGCGGCCGCGAGGCCGTTCTCCCCAGCACCACGGAGGATCGCATGCTGTTCTTGGTATCGCTTGTCGCTTTGGGCGTCATCGCAGTTCTCGGTTGGAACCTCTATCGCCGTGTCGGCGCCTCGCGCATCGACGCGATCGCGAACAAGCGGCGCGCGAGCTCGCGCACCGTCAGCAGCGGCGAGTTCGTCGACGGTAACCGTCACCTGAAGGTCGCGCTCGCGCTCACCAGCACGGACCTCTACTACGAGAACGCCGACATGAAGGCGTATCTCGACCTCCGCTGGGTGCAGGAAGTCGAGTACGACACGTGTCTCGCCACGGGACACGAAATCGCGGACGGCAAAGTGCTGCGGATCCGCTGCTACAGCCAGGTCTTCGAGTTCGTCCTCCCCAGCAAGGTCGTCCCAACCTGGTACCTGATGCTGCCTCCTCGGCGTGCCGTCGAGATGCCGCCGGTCATCGCCCCGGTCGTTGCGGCGGCGGCGGTATGAAAATCGACGTCAACGAGCGCGGCCCCGGTCTGCGCGAACGCCTCCGCGCCCGCCTCGATCAGGCCGCCCAGCTTCGCTGCGCCGAACACGGCCAGCCGCCCGTCGCCGTCACGATCCACGGCCGCGAAAACGGCTGGTTCGACTCGATCTGGACGACCTGCTGTTCCGCCCTCGAGCAGCGCGCGACCTCGATCGTCAAGGATCGGTGCTAAACGATCATCGATGAGACCACGATCCACCGCATCGCGGTGTTGGGAAACCATCTCCCGCGCCAGTGCGGAATTGCCACTTTCACGACCGACCTGAGCGAC
>DASYSN010000220.1:0-2312 GCA_036003305.1 Thermoanaerobaculia bacterium | reverse complement strand
CGTGAAATTCACGTTGTTACTCGTGAAATCTACGTTGCTCCTCGTGAAATTCACGTTGTTCCTCGTGATTTTCACGTTGCTCCTCGTGAATTTCACCTTGGTGCTCGTGGATTTCACGTTGCTGCTCGTGATTTTCACGATCAGCAACGTGAGGGCGACCTTTACTCCCGTGGCTTGTAGGTGTTGAGCACCTTGCCTGTAGTAAACGCCACGGAGTCAACGAGTTGCAACGGCGTACGCGATCCGAAGATCCGCATGCCCTCGTGGATCGCGATCGGGTTGACGAGGAGATTCAGCTCGTCGATCAGGCGGTTCTCGATGAGCGACGCGACGAATGAGGCGCCGCCGTAGACGAGTAAGTCTTTGCCACTCTGCGACTTGAGACCGTTTACCGCCGCGACCACATCGCCGTTCTCGACGCGGACGTTCTTCCCTTCCATGCTGGAGACCGTCCGACTGAAGACGATCTTCGGCGTGTTCACCATCTTCTGGGCGAAGTCGTACTGCGGGTCGTCCGCCTTCACGCCTTCCCAGTAGTTGACGAATCCCGGCGTCATCTTCCGTCCCATCAGGATCGTGTCGCTGGTATCGACGAGGCCATTGACGAAGGCGATTCCCTTCTCGTCCATCGCCCACGTCATCCAGTCGAGCTGCCCCTCCGGGCCGGCGACGAAGCCATCTACGGTGATCTGCATCTGCAGTTTGAGTTTTCTCATGTCCCTAGAGACTCCACTTCGAGGGAAAAATCATCGGTCGAAGAGCCACTCAGTAACAACCCTCCGTCATCCTGAGCCGGCGTAGCGCGGCGAAGGATCTCCAGATGCGCTGCAGGTGGCTCCTGCTGCGAAACTTGAGATCCTTCGCCGTCTACGCGGCTCAGGATGACGGAAGGTCGATCGGAAGAAACCAGTCGCGAGGATACAGGTAGTCCTCCCCCTCTTCGTCGATCACCCGAACCATGTTGTGCTCTTCAGCACGCGCGTCGTCCAACAGCTCATAGACCTTCTCGAGCTGGAGTGACTCTTCGTATTCGTCGTTCCGAGTGCAGACCGCGAAGTTACGTTGGTGTCCGCTCATCTCACTGCCCGTCGTACATCTCTTCGTTGATCGCGACCTGCGGCAGGGTCACGTTGGCGCGCAACGCGAGCTTGGCGGGTGGGTCGGTCGGAGGGACCAAGCCGAGGGCGGCGGCGGGGAGGGGGGTGATGTCGATTTTGCGCGGGGCGGGACGGTCGGGTTCGATCTCGGTGATGCCGGAGATCTGGAGCGGGGCGAGGGTGCGGGCGGCGGGGCGGATGACGGGTTGGAGGGCGTCGCGGTCGGCGGGGAGGAGCGGGGCGAAGGCGATCACGGGCATCGGGGCGGTCGCGCTGGAGAGCACGCGGAGCTTGGCCGCGTTCTGCGCGAGCAGCGGGTTGGCTTCGGAGACGAATGCGGCGTCGCTCTTGCCGAAGAGGACGTTCGCGAGCGCGGCACCGTCGTCGGTCGCGAGGACGATTTTCGCGCCCGCGCCGCTGTTGTCCCGCAGCCCCTCGGCGATCGACATCGTGCGGCCGCGGACGTCTTTGACGCCGCTCGACGCCGGCACGACGACCACGCGCTTGTAGGACGTGCGTCCTTCGCGTGCGAACTGGAAGCGCGGCGAGAGGTCGCCTCCGAGGTCGCTGACGAACTCCGGGTTCGCGATGACGACGCCGACCGAGCCGCGGTTCGCGGCGAAGTAGCCGCGCGCGTCGTCGGCGCGGCGGAACAGCTCGATGTGCAGCGGGACGTTCGAGGCCGTGGAGAGCTGGCTCACGTACGCCGACATCGTCTCGGCGAGACGCTTCTCGTTCTCGGCGGGGACGTCGGGAAGGAAGACGAGCACGGTCCTTCGCGGCGTGGTCGATGTCGGCTGCGGAGCCTCGGCGACCGGCTGGAGCGCCTCGACGTATTTTCTCGCGGCGCTCTCGGCGGCGGCTGGGAGGGCGCCGGCGTTCATGGCGCGATTGAATGCGGTGCGCGCTTCGTCGTTGTTGCCGGCCGCAAGCTCGCTGGTTCCTCGGATGAATTGGGCAATGGCGGCGAAGCGATCGTCGAGAGTAGTCGCTCGCTCCGTGAGTGCGCGAGCGTTTCGCGGGTCGGTGTTCGCCACTGCCAGCAGTGCGATCGCGAGGTCACGCCTGGCGCGTGGACAAAGGTCTTCTGTCGAACCGATTACCAGCATCGCTGCCGGTGCCGCAACCCGATCGCATTTCACTTTCGAGAGGATCTCCACCGCGGTCGAGTACTCGCGCTCGTTCAGCGCGATCTCTCCGGAGGCGAGGGCGACT
>DASYSN010000219.1:0-2546 GCA_036003305.1 Thermoanaerobaculia bacterium | reverse complement strand
CTCACCACCCGATCCCGTAGTCCTCGCCGTGGTTGCTGGACCCGCCCCAGAACGTGCCGTGGGCGAGGTCGAAGAGGATGGCGTTGATGGGGCCGGAGGTACGTTCTTCGTAGGTGGCGGTGTAGCCCATGCGGCGGAGCTCGGAGCGGACGTAGGGCGGGGTTTGGTCGTTGAGGAGAATCCGGCCGGGCTCGATCTCGTGGTTGCCGAAGGAGCTGCGCATCTGGAAGGTGTTGAAGTTCGGCGCCTCGGTCGCTTCCTGCACGGTGAATCCGAATTCGACGATGTCGAGGAAGAACTGGATCAGGTTCTGGTCCTGGCTGTCGCCTCCCTGGACCGAGAAGCAGAGGAACGGTTTGCCGTTCTTCAGCGCCAGCGTCGGCGTGAGGGTGACGCGCGGGTGTTTCCCCGGCTCGATGACGTTGAACGGGTTCTCAGCGGGATCGAGGACGAAGCTTTGCGCGCGCTGCGACAGCCCGACGCCGCTGTGGCCCGCGATCACGGCCGGAGGCCAGCCGCCGCTCGGCGTCACGCTCACCACCCACCCCTCGGTGTCCGCCGCTTCGACCGACGTCGTCCCGGCATAGAAGGATGAGGTGTCAAAGAGCGAGGCGCTCGTCGACGCGGCGGCCGTGCGCCCCGGCTTGTTCGCGGTCTTCGGCCAGTTCTGCAGCAGGTCGAGGAACGGGTTTGTCTCGCGCTGGTACGGGTACGGGTCGCCGGCGGTCTGATTCGGATCGTTGTGGATCGGGTTGATCAGCTTCGCCCGCTCGCGCGCGTAGTCCTTCGACATCAGGCCGAGGATCGGTTCGACGGGTGGCGTGTAGATGTCGCCGTAGTAGAAGTCCCGATCGGCGAACGCGAGGCTCATCGCCTGGTAGACCGTGTTGATGTAGCGGGAGGTGTTGAAGCCCATCGACTTGAGATCGAAGTTCTCGAGGATGTTGAGCGTCGCCAGCATCGCGGGGCCCTGCGTCCACTCGCGGAGCTTGTAGACGTCGACGCCGCGGTAGTTCGTCGAGAGTGGCTCCTCGATGTGGACCTTCCAGTTGGCGAGGTCGGACTCGGTGATGAGGCCTCCCTGCTCCTGCACGCCGCGCGCGATCTCCTTCGCGATGTCACCTTTGTAGAAGCGGTCGTATGCCGCGTCGATCGCCTCCTTGCGCGACTTCCCTTTCTTCAGCGCCTGCTGTTCGGCATCGACGAGCTTGCGGAGCATGGCGGCGAGGTCGGGCTGGCGGAACATCTCCCCCGGCTCGGGCGCCTCGCGAGTGCCGCGGGTGGTGGCCTGCACAGGCCGGTCGTGCTCCGGCGTCGGCCCCTGGTTCTGTGTGGCGCCGGCGCCCTCGCCGGCGCGCGCCGGCGCTCCACTGAGATGAGGCAGCATCACGGCCTTCGAATACGGCCACTGTTTGATCCGCGCTTTCTGCGCCTCGAAGATGTTCGCGGCCTGCGCTTCGATGGCGTAGCCGTCCGCCATCTCGATCGCGGGAGCGAGGTCTTCTTTGAGCGAGAGCTTTCCGTACTCGGCGATCATCGTGATGATCCCGCCCGGAGTGCCGGGCGTGACGGCGGCGAGCGGCCCGTACTCGGGCGGGTACTTGAAGCCCTTGCTCTTGTAGAACTCGGGCGTAGCGCCGGTCGGAGCGACGCCGAGGGCGTTGATGCCGATGACCTTCTTCTGGTGCGGATCGTAGATGAGCGCCTGCGTCTCTCCGCCCCACGAGAGCGTGTCCCACATCGTGCAGGTGGCGGCGATCATCGCGGCGGCGGCGTCGACGGCGTTCCCTCCCCGCTCGAAGATCATCGCGCCCGCGGTTGCTGCCATCGGCTTGCCGGTGACCGCCATCCAGTGACTGCCGTGGAGCGGCGGTTTTTCGGTGCGCATCTGCGCGGAGAGTGGTAGCGCGGATAGGACGGTGAGAACGAGCGCGGGGACCAGGCGGCTTCTCATGTCGGGGAGTCTATGGAAAAACGCGCCCGCCCGTCACACCTCCTGAGCATCGGAGGTAGTCTCATGTCGAAACGCTGCAGTGTCGTCTACCAGAACCTGTCGGACAACGACGTCTCGGACGTCCTCGTGCTCCTGCGGAACACGAGAGCCAGCGCCGCCATGGCCCCGCCGATCGCATGGCACGTCCTCCGCGCCGGCCATCGCAGCTTCCACAAATTCGTTCACACCACCGAGACGCAGGTAAAGATCACCACGGATGGCGGCATCCTCATGGCCGACGCGCAGGAACGGGCGATCTACGCGGTCAAGGAGCGCGGCGGTCAGTCCGTCCTGGTCCGCACCGGCGTGACCGTACCGAACGAGAGCATCGTGCTGAACGACCTTCGTTCGCCAATCGACGTCACACTCTACCGGGACGGCCGGGCGGTCATGATGCAGCGCGCTGTCCCGCCGGGCGAGCAGGCCGAGTTCGGGCTGGAGTCGACGATCTGGGTCGCCCTCGCGAACGACATCGTGGAGGGAGAACCTCTCACGCGCGACGTGATCAGCGGGAAATTCACTCCGATCGACCTCACCGGCCTCTCGTCCCTGA
>DASYSN010000218.1:0-3496 GCA_036003305.1 Thermoanaerobaculia bacterium | reverse complement strand
CCTGACGTCCGACCACCGCACGATCTATTTCATCTCGCGTCCCGCCGAATCGAACATCTGGATGCTGCGGATGACGTCGAACGCGCGGACGAGCGGCGGCTCCTCGGCGCGGGAAGCGATGGCGAGCTGCATCGATTCGATTGGGCTCGGAATGGCGAAGACGTTCCAGCCGTCGAGGCGCGGATCGGCGCCGCGGTTCGTCACCGAGGTCGATTCGCCGAGGCGCGGGTCGGTCTCGAAGGAACGGAGCTCGATCGAGAGGCCGCCGCCGGCCGCTTTGATCACCGACTCTTTCGCCGTCCAGTAGGCGAAGAAGCGCCGCGCGCGCTCGTTCTCGTCAGCCCCGCGGACGTTTTCGGCCTCGGGTGGAGAGAAGAATCGTTCCGCGAGGTGGAGGAGGTCGCTCGAGCGTTTCATCGACTCGATGTCGACGCCGATCGCGCCGCCGCTCGAGATCGCGATCGCGACGTGACCCGCCGAATGGCTCACGTTGAACTCGACCTCGGCGCCGGCGAGCGCGGGCTTGCCATGCTCCCCCGTCACGAATCGTAGCGAGCGCGGATCGACGTTCAGGTAGCGGCCGACGAGTGCGCGAAGCGCGGCGCGGGCAACGAGCGACATCCGGCGGTCAGAGTCGAAACGGAACGCCTCGACGCGGCGGGTCTCTTCGTCATTCAGCAGCGTCGCGGCGCGTGCGAGCGCCGGCGCCGGGAGGTCGGCGGCTGCAATCCAGACCTGCGACACGTCAGAGATCTTATCCTTGTCATCAATGCGCCCCTCAATGCGCACCTCGATCACCTGCGGCGGCTGCGGCTACACCCTGCCGCCGCTCGATCCGCGGCCGTTTCGTTGTCCGAATTCGGGCGATGGGAGGGACCACGTGCTCGTGCGGTGTCTCGATGGAATCGATCGAGCGCCTTTCTTCGATCGAGAGCCGAACCCGTTCCTCCGCTATCGAACGTTCACGCACGCGTGGCACACCGCCGCGGCTCTCGGCATCCAGGATTCGGAGTTCGTTGCGCTCGTACGTACCCTCGACTGCGGCTTCGTCGAGACGCCGCTCCGCGCCGGCGCGATCACGGTCAAGGACGAAACGTCGAACGTCGCCGGATCGCACAAGGCGCGTCATCTCATGGGCCTGATGATCTGGCTGAAGATCGCGGAGCGCATCGACCCGACGCTCGCGACCGCTCCGCTGGCGATTGCGAGTTGCGGCAACGCCGCTCTGGCGGCCGCGGTGGTCGCGCGTGCGGCGGAACGGAAGCTCCTGGTCTTCGTACCCGCGGAAGCGGCGCCCTCAATCCTCGCCCGTCTCCAAGCGCTCGGCGCGCACGTCACCCGTTGCGAACGGCGGTCCGACGAGGCGGGCGATCCGGCGCTGCTGCGCTTTCGCGAAGCGGTGGCGGACGGCGCGCTTCCGTTCACCTGTCAGGGAACCGAAAACGGTCTCGTCATCGAAGGCGGCCAGACGCTCGGGTGGGAGATCGCGTCGCAGTTGGCGGCAGCCGGACTGACGATCGATCGTCTCTTCATTCAGGTTGGAGGCGGCGCGCTCGCGAGCGCCGTGATTGCGGGTCTCGAGGAGGCGCGCGAGGCCGGCGTCATCGCGCGCATCCCGCGCATTCACGCCGTGCAGACCGAGGCGGTCGCGCCGCTTCGGCGAGCGTGGGAGTGTGGATCGATGTCGCCTTGGGAGAATCCACGCAAGAGCATCGCGACCGGGATCCTCGACGACGAGACCTACGACTGGGTCGCGGTCGTGCGCGGCATGTCGGCTTCCGGCGGCTTTCCGGTCATCGTCTCCGAAGAGGAGCTGGCCGAGGCGCAGCAGATTGCGGGCGAGAACGTGAGCGCGACCGGTGCCGCGGGACTGGCGGGGCTGCTCCACCTGCGCGTCTCGGGCGAGTCGCAGATGGTGATCTTTACCGGCGCTGCCTGATCGCGCGGACCACGTCCTCCGCGATCTCGTCGACGCTCTTCGTTCCATCGACGACGAGATCCGCGTCTCTCTTTTCGGCGGCCGACGCAATGCGGTCGATGTGGCGGCCGGTCATGAGGTGGTAGTGCAGATCGCCTTCGAGCTTGTCGGCACCTTCCTCCTCGATCCGCCTGAGGAGGCGGCGCGCGAGGAGGACGTCGGGCGGGACGTCGATGTGGATTGCGAAGTCGATGAGGCCCGCCATCTCGCGCCGCATCTTCCCGAACGGCTCCTCGACGAGGATGACCGTGGCCGTGGGATCGGCGCGCATCCGACGCAGGTCCTCCGCGAGGCGCGGCGTCTTGAACTCGTTGACGTCGAGGCCTCGATCGACCCACTCCTTTAGATCGGGCGGATACTGCGACGTCTCGCGATAGTCGTCGAAGTAGAGCGCGGCACCTTCGCCGAGGAGCTCGAGCGAGCGCCGGATGACGCTCGACTTGCCGGCTCCCGACACCCCAGTGATCGCGACGACGTAGACCAACGGGGGCACCTTACGCCAGGGCGCGCGCGACCTTCAACACGATTTCGCGCGCGTGCTGCGCGATGAAGAAGTGGCCGCCGGAGAAGACCTCCGAATCGAACGTCGCGGTGGTGTGGTCGCGCCACGGCTCGACGAGCGCCGGCGTCACGACGTCGTCGTCCTTCCCCGCGAACGCGGTGATCGGGATCGCGAGTGACGGCCGTTGTGTGTAGCGGTACGTTCCGCTGATCTTGAAATCGACGCGAAGCCGCGGAATCAGCAGGTCGAGCAACTCGCGGCTGCGGAGGACCTCGTCCGGAAGTCCGCCGTACCGCTGCACGGCCGCAAGGAATTCCGCGTCGGGAAGTTCGTACACCGACGGTATCAGGTGCGACAGATGCGGCGCGGGCGCGCCGGAGACGAAGAGGTGCACCGGCGCCGGCGCGCCGCGTTCGCGGAGCGCATGCGCGAGCTCGAAGCACGCCATCGCGCCGAGGGAGTGGCCGAAGAGCGCGAACGGCTGGTCGAGGTGCGGGAGGAGCGCTTCGGCCGCATCGCGCACGAGAGTCTCCATCGAGTCGAACGACTTCTCGACGAAGCGTTCTTCGCGCCCGGGAGGCTGCAACGGACAGATCGCGACCGACGGCGGAGCGAACGGCAGCCAGGCGCGGTAGAACGACGCGCCACCTCCGGCGAACGGAAAACAGAAGACGTTCGGCCGGCCGTCGTCCGCGAATCGTGCGAAGGCGAGCCAGCGATTTGTGAACCGATCAGGAGCCGTTCTATTCATGCGGAAATCGCGCTATTGTCATCGATTGAATGACGGCGGGAAACCTGAGTGCATCTCTACGGCGCCGTCTCGCCTTCGCGGGCAACTCCTCCCACTTCTTCGACGGTATCTTCTGCAGCCGCCTGATGGCGCGCTTCTCGCGGATCGGCCGCCGCGTGCAGGTGGCTCGCATCCCCGATCACGCGTCGAAGATCGCGTACGACCTCTTCGAGTCGCTCCGCTCGGGACGGATGATGCCCGACATCGGGAACGTCGATCTCGCGCT
>DASYSN010000217.1:0-2163 GCA_036003305.1 Thermoanaerobaculia bacterium | reverse complement strand
CGTCCGATGCTGCTCTTCCTGCTGATCGGGATGATCGCGACGGCGGCATGGACGGCGCGCTACTTCGGCCACATCGCCGGCGTTCTCGCGATGGCGATGTATGCGTCGCTCCCTCCGCTCCTCGGCCACGCCGGCCTCGTGACGACCGACGCGCCGGTCGCCGCGATGATGGTCCTCGCGCTGCTGACGTTCGACTGGTGGCTCGACGCCCCGACCTGGAAACGCTCGCTCCTCCTCGGCGTCGTCCTCGGCCTCGGCGCGCTGACGAAGTACTCGTTCGTCGTCTACTTCCCGGTCAGCGCCGCGGTGATCGTGTTGGCTCGGTGGCTTGTACCCCCGCTATCGCGGGGCGAGGGCCAAATTACCCTTCGCCCCGCGGAGCGGGGAGAAGGTGCCCGAAGGGCGGATGAGGGGCGAGCCGGCAGGATCGGGAAATTCGCGCTTTCCCTCCTCGTCGCCTTCATCGTCATCTGGGGCGGATACAAGTTCCAGTACGACACGCTGCAGCACGCATCGAACTACCCGTACGGCATCGCAACGGTCTTCGTCCCAAAGTCCATGCAGGCGAAAGCGCTCTGGTTCGACTCGCACGTCAAAGTCCCCGCGCCGCTCTTCATCACCGGCCTCGGCATCGTGACGGAGCACAACCGCCACGGCCATCCGTCGTTCCTTCTCGGCCAGTACCGCGACAGGGGCTGGTGGTACTACTTCCCGGTCCTCTTCTTCTTCAAGACGCCGCTGCCGTTCCTCGCCCTCGCGCTGATCGGCACGATTCTCATTGCCCGCCGCGCGCGCGAAGGACTCGTGCTCGCGCTGCCGCCGATCGTGATGATGCTCAGCGTCCTCGGGAGCCACATCAACATCGGCGTGCGCCACATCCTGCCGATCTATCCGCCGCTCTGCGGCGTCGCCGCCTTCGCCATCCTCGTGATGTGGAAGAACGCGCGCGCACAGATCGTGGCGGTCGCGCTCCTCGGCTGGCTCTTCATCGGCGTCGCGTTCACGCATCCCGACTACATGGCGTGGTTCAACGAAGCGGCGGGCAGGCATCCGGAGCGGATCGCCGTCGACAGCAATCTCGATTGGGGGCAGGACTGGCTCCGTTTCGCGCACGTGGTGCACAAGCGGCACATCGACTTCGTCCACCTGCTCTTCAACGGCACGATCCTGCTTCAGTTCCATGACGTCCGCGGCGACGCGATCGAGCCGTGGGTGGAGAAGCCCGGCTGGTACGGCCTCAGTCTGCAGGGCCTCACGATGAACGACGACGCGCGCCGCGGCGCCTGGAAGTGGCTCGACCGCTATCCGTACGAGATGGTCGGCAAGGGCATCCGGCTGTACCACGTGCCGTGAAACTCATCGTCGCGATACTGATCGTCATCGCCTCACTGCGGATCGCGTCGACGTATCGCGTCTTCTCCGACACGGCGGATGAAGCGAATCACGTCGGCGCGGGGCTCGATCTTTATCAGAACCATCGCTACGTCGTGCAGCTCGAGAACCCGCCATTGCCGCGACTGGTGCTCGCGGCCGCGCCATACCTCGGCGGCATGCGGCGCGACATGAACGTCGACTTCTCGCATCAGCTCCAGAGCGTGTTCGCGAACGGCAAGTACGAGCGCGATCTCGTGCTCGCGCGCATCGGCAATCTACTGTTCTTCGTGCTCGCGGCGCTCGCTGTCTGGTTCCTCGCACGGCGCGTTCTCGACGAGACGCAGGCGCTGATTGCCCTCGCGCTCTTCACGACGCAGCCGGTCATCCTCGGCTATTCGGGTCTCGCGACGCATGACACCGCTGCGGTCGCGGGAACTGCCCTCGGGCTGCTCGCGTTCGTCCGCTGGCTCGACGAACCGTCCTGGAATCGCGCCGCGCTCTTCGGCGTGGCGTACGGCTTCGGAGCGCTCTGCAAGTTCTCCTGTCCTCTCTTCGTCGCCACCGGATGCGCAGTGTTGCTCCTGTTCCGGCGCCGCAATCCGCTGCAGCTTCTCGTCGCGCCGGTGACGGCGTTCGCCACCATCGCCGCCGGCTACGCGTTTCACCTCGAGCCGTTCTTCCACGGCATTCGCGGCATCTTCGCGCTCGATCGCGAAGGCTTCGTCAGCTACGCCCTCGGCCACTACGCGACGCACGGCTGGTGGTGGTACTTCCCGCTGGCGTTCGCGA